>JAYUCX010000170.1:0-14351 GCA_043740145.1 Gammaproteobacteria bacterium | reverse complement strand
TGGTTTTTGGCTTCAGCGCGGTACAACTCGGCACCCTGCCAGAGTACCTTACGAATGCCATAGACCTGTGGGCTGTGAGGATCGTCGCTGGTTTCAACCTTGGCGTGATGTTTGCGGTGTATCGCTACCCAGTGCTTGGTCACCATGCCGGTGCTCAGCCACAGCCAGAAGCGGAAGAAGTGGCTGGCTATGGGATGCAACTCCAGCCCACGATGCGTCTGGTGGCGGTGCAGGTAGATAGTGACGCCCGCGATGGTGACGTGGGTCATAAGCAGCGCCGCCGCAACATAGCCCCAAAGGGAAAGATTTAATACACCGTCTATCATGGAGTGCTCCAATATCTGGTTAAGTTGGTCATACTATAAGTGAATGCGCGGGGTGAGTCTATGCAAATTACGTCCCGTATTGTTTTCGATAGGCATGAATCTTGCTTAAGGCCTCTTGGCAATCTGGCTGAGGTGCTAGATAGCCGATGATAGCGTTAAGATTGACGATATTTACTACTTTTAGACGATAAAGAGCCTCTGCCTCCTGTATGGCCGACAGTTCACCTTGGCCGCGCTCCTGGCGATCCAGCGCTATCGCCACCCCCACAACTTTCGCCCCGCTTGCCGTGATGATCTCCACGGATTCCCGCACCGAAGTGCCAGCGCTAATCACGTCATCCACAATCAGCACTCGGCCTGCGAGCGGTGCGCCTACGGTGAGCCCCCCCTCGCCGTGATCTTTGGCTTCTTTGCGGTTAAAGGCGTAAGGCACATCACGTCCATGCTGCTCCGCCAAGGCAATGCTAACGGCGGCGACCAGAGGGATGCCCTTATAGGCGGGACCGAACAGCATGTCGTAGGCGATCCCTTCGTTGGTGATGGCGGCTGCGTAGTACCGGCCGAGGCGGGCCAGGCTCGCGCCGGTGTTGAACAGGCCGCTGTTGAAAAAGTACGGGCTCACCCGTCCGGATTTGAGAGTGAACTCGCCAAAGCGCAGTGCGCCGATCTCCAGGGCGAAGTCGAGAAATTCGCGTTGATAATCTTGCATGCGTTAAATGAGGCTCCGTTTAGACCACTAGAGAATATAGTAGACCGAGTGTTCCGCAGACGATAATCACCGCGACTACGCCGACGCGATAATAAATAAGCGCAATAAAGGCCAGCACGCTCAATAGTACCGAAAACCACGCAATACTCGCGCCAAATCCCTGCGGCCAGAATACATGATACGCAAAAAACAGCGCGAGATTGAGTATCACCCCCACCACGGCGGCGGTGATGGCGGTGAGCGGTGCGGTAAATTTAACCGTGTGGCGCGTGGCCTCGATGAGCGGCGCGCCGACCAGAATAAACAGGAATGACGGCAGGAAGGTAAACCAGGTCGCCACCATCCCGCCCGCTATGCCGGCGAGCACGACAGCGTCGGGTCCAAACAGTTGCTGGGTCCAGGCGCCGACAAAGCCCACAAACGTCACCACCATGATGAGCGGCCCCGGCGTGGTCTCGCCGAGCGCCAGGCCGTCTATCATTTGTGCCGTGGTCAACCAGTGATAGTGTTCCACCGCCCCCTGATGCACATACGGCAACACCGCATAGGCCCCGCCGAAGGTGAGCAGCGCCGCCTTGGTAAAAAACCAGCCCATCTGGGTCAGCGTGCCATGCCAGCCATACCGGGTGAAGAGCAGCGCCATCACGCCGATCCAAAGCGCCGCGCCCACTGCGGCAAAGCGCAGCGCGCGCGACCTTTTAAAGAGCGTATAGTCGGGCAAGACAGTGTGGTCGTCTATCAATGCCGGGCTGTGGGTACTGCTGGTTCCGCTATGGTCATTGCCGGTTGTGAAAAGCGCGGGGCTTATCCGGCCGGCGAGATAACCGATGAGGGCTGCGCTGAATATGATGGCGGGAAACGGAACGTCGAATACAAAGATGGCCGCGAACGCCGCAGCGGCGATTCCCCACAACAACGCATTCTTGAGCGCGCGCTTGCCGATGCGGTAAGCGGCGAATAAGACTATCGCCGTGACGGCGGGCTTGAGCCCATAAAAAATACCCGCCACCAGCGGCACGTTGCCGAAGACGAGGTAGGTCCAGGTCAAGGCGATCAATAGAAACAGCGATGGCAGTATAAACAACATGCCCGCCAGGATGCCGCCCTTCGTACCATGCAGCAGCCAGCCGATATACGTCGCAAGCTGCTGCGCCTCCGGTCCGGGCAGCAACATGCAGTAATTGAGCGCATGCAAAAAGCGTCCTTCCGAAATCCAGCGGCGGCGTTCCACCAGCTCCTCGTGCATGATGCTGATTTGCCCGGCGGGTCCGCCGAAGCTGACAAACCCGAGCTTGAGCCAATACAGCAGCGCCGCTTTGAAAGAAACGTGCCTAGGCGCTTGCATTGAGTGAGTGGCGGTCATGGTTTATCGCGAAGGCAAGTAGTGTATCATCGCAACTACGCTTATGCGCATCATCACCCTCAACGTCAATGGCATCCGCTCGGCCTGCATCAAGGGGTTTTTCCCTTGGATGCTGAAACAAAAACCCGATGTCGTATGCCTGCAAGAGACCAAGGCGCAGGAACATCAACTGACGGATAGCGCACTGCACCCGGACGGCTACCACAGCTATTTTCACGACGCGGTGAAAAAGGGCTACAGCGGCGTCGCACTCTACTGCAAACGCAAGCCGGACAAGGTCATCATGGGGCTGGGCTGGCCTGACTTCGACGCCGAAGGGCGCTACATCGAGGCGCGTTTCGGAAACCTTAGCGTGGTGTCATTGTATCTGCTTTCCGGCTCGTCCGGCCCGGAACGCCAGGCAGTGAAATTCGACATGCTCGAACGCTTGGTGCCGGTGCTGAAAAAAATACGCAACAGCAAAAGCGAATACATCATCTGCGGCGACTGGAACATCGCGCACAAAAACATTGACCTCAAAAACTGGCGCAGCAACCAAAAGAACTCCGGCTTCCTGCCCGAAGAGCGCGCATGGATGGATCAATTATTCGGCAAGCTCGGTTTCGTGGACGCGTTCCGCGTGGTGAATCAGGAACCGGAACAATACACGTGGTGGTCGAACCGCGGTCAGGCGTGGGCGAAAAACGTGGGTTGGCGCATTGATTACCACGTCACCACACCGGGTCTTGCGGATAAAGTCAAATCCGCTTCGATTTATAAAGCAGAACGCTTCTCCGACCACGCGCCGTTGACGATAGATTACGACGACACACTTTGATGCTGCTTAAAGACTATCTCACCATCTTCACCAACCGCCGCGTGGGCGTGGTGCTGTTGCTTGGATTCTCCTCCGGGCTGCCGCTGGCGCTTTCCGGCGGCACGTTGCAGGCGTGGATGACGACTGCGGGTGTGGACTTGAAAACCATCGGTATCTTCACGCTGGTGGGCGTGCCTTACACGCTCAAATTTCTCTGGGCGCCGTTCATGGATCGCTTTGTACCGCCCTGGCTGGGGCGGCGGCGTGGCTGGATCGTCGCCACGCAGGTTGCGCTCATGCTGGGTATCGCGGCGATGGGATTGGGTTCGCCGCAACACGCGCTGTGGGCCTTGGCGGCGCTCGCCCTGTTTGTCGCCTTCACCTCCGCTTCGCAGGACATTGCCTTCGACGCCTACCGCGCCGATGTGCTGCGCCCGGCGGAACGCGGCGTGGGCGCGGCGGTGTCGGTGATGGGCTATCGCATTGCCATGCTGGTGTCGGGCGCGGGCGCCTTGATTCTCGCCGACTACTTCGGCTGGCACACTACGTATCTCATCCTCGCGGGGTTGATGATTATAGGCGTCCTCGCCACGCTGCTCGGCCCGGAACCGGACGGACACATCGCGCCACCGCGTACATTGCAGGAGGCGGTGACAGGGCCGTTAAAAGCCTTCGTTTCGCTGCACTCTCTCACGGGCGCGGCGTGGATACTGCTGTTGATCGTGCTGTACAAGCTCGGCGATGCCTTCGCGGGCACATTGAGCACTGCCTTTTTGCTGCGCGGCGTGGGTTTTTCCCTGACCGAAGTCGGTGCGGTGAACAAAGGGTTGGGATTGCTCGCGCTGATCTTCGGCGCCTTGTTCGGCGGGGCGTTGCTGCCGAAACTCGGGCTCTACCGCGCCTTGATGGTGTTCGGCGTGCTACAGGCCGTTTCCAACCTGAGCTTCATGGCGCTGGCGTGGGTGGGCAAGAGTTACGCGCTGCTCGTGACCGCCGTGGTGTTTGAGCAGGTGAGCGGCGGCATGGGCACGGCGGCCTTCGTGGCACTGCTCATGGCGTTGTGCGACCACCGTTATACGGCCACACAGTTCGCGTTGTTTTCCGCGCTGGCCGCGTTCGGCAGGCAATACCTGGGCCCGCCCGCAGGATTGCTCGCCGATGAGTTGGGCTGGGTGACTTTTTTCTTCGTCACCGCGCTCGCGGCGCTGCCGGGTTTATGGTTATTATGGAGGATGCGGGAGCGGATCAACGGAGTCGAAGGCGCTACCTTCACAACGTAGTCGCATCTTACCCGGACTGTTTGCGTTGAAAGCGGTACAGCGCGATCTCGCCCAGCAGATTCGGCAACAGCCGCATCCACCAATTGGTCCGGTGCGCTTGATCCACCACAGTGCGCTGCAATATGGTGATGCCCTTTTTTACGCACAGGCGCTCGAAATCCTTCAGTGTGCAGAGGTGAATATTCGGCGTGCTGTACCACTCGTTGGGAAGATTGCGCGACACGGGCATGTGACCGCCGAACAGGATCTGCAGGCGGTTCGGCCAGTAGCCGAAGTTGGGAAAGCTCACGATGCCCTCGCGCCCGACGCGCAGTATTTCATCCAGCAAATGCTCCGGGTAGAGCACCGCCTGCAAGGTCTGCGACAGCACCACATAGTCGAACGAATCGGCGTCGAAATCGGACAGCCCGGCGTCGAGATCGGTCTGGATCACGTTTACCCCGGACTCGATGCACTTCAGGATTTTGTCTTCGTCTATCTCCAGGCCGTAGCCGTTTACTCTGCGGCTGGCATGCAAGTAGGCGAGCAGCGAGCCGTCGCCGCAGCCCAAGTCGAGCACGCGGCTGTCAGGCGCGATCCACTCGCTGATGATCTCGAAGTCGGGACGTAAGGCCATCAGGCGCCGACCTCTTTGGCGATCCGGTCGAGATAGGCGTGCAAGATCGCCAGATAGCGCGGGTTAGGGATGAGAAAGGCATCATGTCCCTCTTGCGAGGTGATCTCGGCATAGCTCACGTCGAGATCGTTATCCTGCAAGGCGTGCACGATCTCGTGCGAGCGTGCGGGCGGGAAGCGCCAGTCGCTGGTGAATGCAAGCACCAGAAAACGCGCCGTCGCCCGTTTAAGCGCCGCCGAGAGGCTATGATCGAATTCCGCGGCGGGGTCAAAATAATCGAGCGCCTTGGTCATCAGTAGATAGGTGTTGGCGTCGAAGCGTTCGACAAAAGACTGCCCCTGATGGCGCAGATAGCTCTCGACCTGGAACTCCACGTCGAAGCCGAAGTTGAGTTTGCCCTCGCGCAGCTCGCGGCCGAATTTGGCGCGCATCGCATCATCGGAGAGATAGGTGATATGGCCCAACATGCGGGCGAGCATCAGCCCGCGGCGCGGCACCACACCCTGTTCATAGTAATGCCCCGCGTGAAAGTCGGGATCGGACATGATGGCTTGGCGCGCGACCTCGTTGAAGGCGATATTTTGCGCGGACAATTTGGACGCCGCGGCAGTCACAATCGCATGGCGCAGGCCGTCTGGATAATCCATCGCCCACTGCAGGGCCTGCATCCCGCCGAGGCTGCCGCCGATGATGGCCGCCCACTGTTTAATTCCTAATGCTGCGCCGAGGCGTGCCTGACTGTTCACCCAGTCGCGCACCGTGATGATGGGGAAGTCTGGGCCGTAAGGCTTGCCGGTGGCCGGATTAACGGTGGTCGGGCCGGTGGAGCCCTTGCAGCCGCCGAGATTATTGGGAGAGACCACAAAGAAGCGGCGCGTGTCGAAGGGTTTCCCCGGACCGATGCAACTGTCCCACCAGCCCGGTTTTTTGTCCGCCAGGCTGTGGTAGCCTGCCGCATGGTGATCGCCGGAGAGCGCGTGGCAGATGAGAATCGCGTTGCTGCGTGAGGCGTTCAGCTCGCCGTAGGTCTCATAGATCAGTTCGTAGTTGTCGAGCGTGCGCCCGCAGTCAAGCGCCAGCGGTTCCTCAAAGCGCAGCGTTTTCGGCGTGACCAGTCCGGCCGAATCGGCCGGAATCGTAATGGGCATCTCAGCGTAACGGTCTATTGTCCAAGTGGCCGCTCAGTCTAATGACTACTGCATGGTAGCGCAACAGGCGCGGGAATACGCCTTGAGGGCCCTTGACCTTATGCCCATAACATAAGACAGTACGCCCGAGCACTGTTATGAATCAGACTGAAAAAATTTATGATGTAGCCATCGCCGGCGGCGGCATCGTCGGAGCGACGCTGGCCTGCGCGCTGAATGGCGGCGGTATGCGTGTGGCGGTGATTGAGGCCAAACAGCCCGAGGCCTCTACTGAACAGATAGATCCCCGCGTCAGCGCCGTCAGCCGCGGCTCGGTGCGGATTCTTGAGTCACTGGGTGTGTGGCGGCCTGACCACTCTGGAATGGTCGGGCCGTTTCGCGAGATGCAGGTGTGGGATGCCAGTGGCTCGGGCAACATCCACTTCGACAGCGCCGATATCGGCATGGATACACTGGGTTATATCGTCGAAAACAGTGTGATTCTGGCGGCACTATGGGAGCGGCTACATAATTCCACGACGATAGATTTGTACTGCCCCGCACGGATCACCACCGCAACCTGGCAGGGGGGGCGTGTCACGCTGACGCTCGATGACGGGCGGCGGCTTGACGCCAGGCTGCTCGTCGGCGCCGACGGGGCGGATTCGACGGTACGGCGGCTTGCGGACATCACGACGCGCGGCTGGGATTACTATCAAACCGCCCTGGTGGCGACGGTGCGTACTTCGCACCCTCATCACGAGACCGCCTGGCAGCGCTTTTTGCCGGGCGGCCCGCTGGCTTTTCTGCCGCTTGCTGATGGTTCATCGTCCATCGTCTGGTCGCTCCCCTCCGATCAAGCCGCGCACCTGCTTGCCCTAAGCGACGACGCCTTTGTAAACGAATTGCAAGAGGCGCTGGGTGTTCCACCCGTGCACGGTTATCAGGGCTTGGGGCTGGGCAAGATACTCGAGGCCGGGCCTCGGCTCAGTTTTCCGCTCCGGCTCATCCATGCCGACCAGTATGTCAAGGAGCGTCTTGCGCTCATCGGCGATGCCGCCCACACCCTCCATCCGCTCGCGGGCCAAGGTGTTAATCTGGGTATCAGCGACGCGGCGGCACTGGCCGAGGTGTTGAGCGAAGCCCGCTCTCAAGGCAAAGACATCGGCGCGCTCAGGGTGTTGCGCCGCTATGAGCGCTGGCGTAAGGGTGATAATCTCATCATGATCGCGGCGCTGGAGGGGATTAAACGACTGTTTGCGACCAACGTGCCGCCGCTGCGCTGGGCGCGCAACCAGGGGCTTGCCCTCACGGACCGCGCCTGGCCTGTGAAGAATATGATCATGCGCCACGCCATGGGCATGGCGGGAGATCTGCCCAAGCGGGCGCAGCGGCAGAACGATCTAAATGAGATTATGTTCTGATGGCCTGCTTTGTGCAGGATAAGGCTATCGCGGTATACTGGAAAAATGCGAAAGTGGCGAAATCGGTAGACGCGCTGGTTTTAGGTGCCAGTGGGGCAACCCGTGAGAGTTCGAGTCTCTCCTTTCGCACACTGACACCTTAAAAAAGCCTGTCCGCCGCTCAATATTGATGACAATGAGGTAAAGCGATGCACGTTTCAGTTGAAGCCACAAAAGGCCTTGAGCGTTCTATCACGGTCGAGATCCCCGAGGAACATATCGCGCAAGAGGTCCAGAAGCGCCTCAAGTCGCTGGCCGGCCGGGTCAAGCTGGACGGTTTTCGCCCCGGCAAGGTGCCGCTGCAGGTGGTGGAGCAGCGTTTCAAGGGTCAGGTGCGCGAGGAGGTGGTGCGGGATACCCTCCGCAGCAGCTTCCAGGAGGCCGTTGCCAAGGAAAACCTGCGTCCGGCGGGCGGCACCGAGATCAAGAGCGTTGAAGAGCAACCCGGCCAGGGTCTGAGCTATAAGGCCACCTTCGAGGTCTACCCTGAGATCAAGCTCGCTTCCTTCGAAGGGTTCAAGGTCACTAAGCCCGAGGCGGCGATTACCGAGCAGGACGTGGACAAGATGCTCGAGACCCTGCGCAAGCAGCGTCAGGGTTGGCAACCCGCCGATCGAGAGGCGCGCAACGGGGACCAGCTACAGATCAGTTTCACGCTGCTGAACGAAGAGGGTATCCAGGTCGGTCCCGACAGCCAAACCAACGTGGTGCTCGGCGCCAGCATATTGGGCAAGGACATCGAAGAAAAGCTGCTGGGCCTAAAAGCAGGATCTGAGATCGTTATCGAGAAAACCGCTCCCGCTAATCATCCCGACCCGGCGCGCGCCGACAAAACGGAGCGCTATCGCATCAAGCTGATCTCGCTGTTTGAGCCGGTCCTGCCGGAATTAGATGAGGCCTTTATCCGCGACTTCGGCATAGAGTCCGGTTCGCTCGACGAATTGCGCGTCGAGGTGCGCGCCAACATGCAGCGCGAACTGGATCAGGCCGTCAAGGATAAGCTGAAACAGCAGGTGACGAACTGGCTCTATGAGGCTCACCCGATTGAGATCCCCAAGGCCTTGATTGAGAACGAGGCGGCCAATCTGCTCAATAACGAACGCAACAAACGCGGTCTGCCGCCCGCTGCGGCAGAAGATATTGCCGTACAACGTGCGGCCTACGAATCCCAAGCCAGGCATAGGGTGGCACTGGGCCTGTTGCTCGCCGAGATCATCAAGGACAACGGTATTAAGGTGGACCCCGCCCAGGTGCGTGCCAGTGTTGAGGCCGCCGCGGTGACCTACGAGGATCCCCAGGAGGTCATACAATGGTATTATGGTTCTCCGCAGCGCTTGAATCAGATCGAGTCGCTGGTGCTGGAGGATCAGGTCGTGGAATGGCTGCTCAAGCACGCCGAGGTAGCCACGGTCGCCTCCAGTTTTGATGAGATAATTCATCCTGAACTGCCGGGCGCAAGTACCCTCTAACGCTAAAGGACGTAAAACGATGACCGATACCAGGAATATGGGAGGCGCCGTCAACACAACCAGTCTCAATCTGGTGCCCATGGTGGTGGAGCAATCCGCCCGTGGCGAGCGCGCCTACGACATCTACTCCCGCTTGCTCAAGGAGCGGGTGATCTTCATCGTGGGCCAGGTTGAAGACCACATGGCTAATCTGATAGTTGCTCAGCTCCTGTTTCTCGAGTCGGAGAACCCGGATAAGGACATTCACCTTTATATAAACTCACCGGGAGGCTCGGTGAGCGCCGGCATGGCGATCTACGACACCATGCAATTCATCAAGCCCGATGTGAGCACCATGTGCATCGGGCAGGCCGCGAGCATGGGCGCCCTGCTGCTTACGGGAGGCACGGCGGGCAAGCGCTATTGCCTGCCGCACTCCCGGATCATGATTCATCAACCGCTGGGAGGCTTTCAGGGCCAGGCCACGGATATTGACATCCATGCCCGTGAGATATTATTAGTAAGAGATCGCCTCAACAAGATTCTGTCGAAACACACCGGGCAGTCCATAGAAAGGATACGCATAGACACCGACCGCGATAACTTTATGACCGCAGAGGCCGCTAAGGAGTATGGCCTGATTGATGCCGTATTGACGGAACGGCAGGTCAAAAGCGCATAGCAGGGGTGTGCGGCGGGCGGCAACAGTTATTTTAGCCAACAGTTGAAGACGAAAACAGCATGATAGACGACAAGCACAGCGGTGGTGAAGGCAGCGACAAGCTGCTGTATTGCTCATTCTGCGGCAAGAGCCAGCATGAGGTCCGCAAACTCATCGCCGGACCGTCGGTGTTTGTCTGTGATGAGTGCGTCGAGCTTTGCAACGACATTATCCGCGAAGAGGTGCAGGAAAAGTTTGCCGCCAGTCGCGGCAACAAGCTGCCCACGCCTCATGAGATCAAACAGATACTGGACGAGTACGTCATCGGCCAGACCCGAGCCAAGAAGATCCTCGCGGTGGCGGTGTACAACCATTACAAACGCCTGGAATCCGCGCAAAAGAAAGATGACATCGAGATTTCCAAGAGCAATGTCCTGCTAATCGGTCCCACCGGTTCGGGCAAGACCCTGCTCGCCGAGACCCTCGCGCGCCTGCTCAACGTGCCGTTCACCATCGCCGACGCCACCACGCTGACCGAGGCGGGCTATGTCGGCGAAGACGTAGAAAACATCATCCAGAAGCTGTTGCAGAAGGCCGAATACGATGTCGAAAAGGCGCAGACCGGCATCGTCTACATAGACGAGATAGACAAGATCTCGCGCAAATCGGACAACCCCTCCATCACCCGCGACGTGTCGGGCGAAGGCGTGCAGCAGGCCTTGCTTAAGCTGATCGAGGGCACCATCGCCTCGGTGCCTCCGCAGGGCGGCCGCAAGCATCCCCAGCAGGAGTTCCTGCAGGTCAACACGCGCAACATCCTATTCATCTGCGGCGGCGCGTTCTCCGCTCTCGATAAGGTGATCCGCGACCGTTCGGAGAAGGGCGGCATCGGCTTTTCCGCTGAACTCAAGACCAAAAGCGATAAGCGCGGCGCCAACAAGGTCCTGCACAGCGTGGAGCCGGAAGATCTCATCAAATACGGCCTCATCCCGGAATTCGTCGGCCGCCTGCCGGTGGTGGCGGTGCTCGATGAGCTCGATGAAGAGGCGCTGATGCGCATCCTCATTGAGCCACGCAACGCCATCACCAAGCAGTTCCGCAAACTATTTGAGATGGAAGGCACCGACATCGAGTTCCGCGACGACGCCTTGCGCGCCGTGGCTACCAAGGCCATGGAGCGTAAAACCGGGGCCCGCGGGCTGCGATCCATCCTGGAGCGAGTGTTGCTCGACACTATGTTCGATCTACCTTCGCTCGGCAAGGTCAGCAAGGTGGTGGTGGACGCAGGCGTCATCAACGGCCAGTCCGAGCCCTTGATGATTATTGACGGCGCGGGCGGCGATCAACAACGTACGGCGATTCATCAGAACAAACCCGCTTGATTTAGGCATCAATAGGCCCCATCTCGGCCTAAGAGTTGTTGTTAACTGCCGTTAATGGCTAGAGTGCCTCCGAATTTGGAAGCATCTGCGAGCAGTCTGACCTAACCCAAAGGGCCCATACATGGAAAAAGACATACCCGCTACCGTGACCGATGACCTGATCATCGTGGTGCCGGTATTGCCGCTGCGCGACGTGGTGGTCTACCCGCACATGGTCATTCCTCTCTTTGTAGGCCGGGAAAAGTCCATCAAGGCCTTGGAAGCGGCCATGGAGGGCAACAAGCAGATCTTGCTGGTGGCCCAGAAGAACGCCGCGGTGGACGACCCTCAGATAGACGAGCTCTACAAGGTAGGCACGCTGTCCAGCGTGCTGCAGCTGCTAAAACTGCCTGACGGCACCATCAAGGTACTGGTCGAGGGCGCCGAACGGGCCAGCATTATCAACGTGGTACGCGCGCACGATTACTTGAGCGCCCAGGTCGGCAAGATGGTCTCGCTCGCCATGGACGAGCGTGAGGTCGAGGTGATGTCGCGTTCCGTGCTCACCCAATTCGACCAGTACGTCAAACTGAACAAAAAGATCCCGCCGGAGATCCTTTCCGCGCTCGCCAGCATAGACGACCCCGGCCGGCTGGCCGACACCGTGGCCGCCCACATGACCCTCAAGCTGGAGGAGAAGCAGGCCATCCTGGAGATGGACAACGTGCGCGCGCGCTTCGAGCACCTGATGGGCATCATGGAGTCGGAGATTGACCTGCTGCAGGTCGAGAAGCGCATTCGTGGCCGCGTCAAGCGCCAGATGGAGAAGAACCAGCGCGAGTATTACCTCAATGAACAAATGAAGGCCATCCAGAAGGAATTGGGTGAGATGGATGAAGTGCCCAACGAGTTGGAAGAGCTTGCCCAAAAGATCGAAAAGGCGGGCATGAGCAAGGAGGCCAAGACCAAGGCGACCGCCGAGCTCAACAAGCTCAAGATGATGTCGCCGATGTCGGCCGAGGCGACCGTGGTACGTAATTACGTGGACTGGCTCGTCAACGTCCCGTGGAAGAAGCGCAGCAAGATCTCACGCGACCTGGCCAAGGCCGAGGCGATATTGGAAGCCGATCACTATGGGCTCGACAAGGTCAAGGAACGCATCCTTGAATATCTCGCGGTGCAATTGCGAATTAACGAACCGAAGGGCCCGGTGCTGTGCCTGGTGGGGCCGCCCGGCGTAGGCAAGACCTCGCTGGGGCAGTCCATTGCGCGCGCCACCAACCGCAAATTTATACGCATGTCGTTGGGCGGCGTGCGCGACGAGGCCGAGATCCGCGGTCATCGCCGCACCTATATCGGTTCCATGCCGGGCAAGATCATCCAGAACATGGCCAAAGTGGGTACGCGCAATCCGCTGTTCCTGCTGGATGAAGTGGACAAGATGGCGATGGATTTCCGCGGCGATCCCTCCTCTGCGTTACTGGAGGTGCTTGACCCTGAACAGAACCATACCTTCAGCGATCACTATCTGGAGGTGGATTACGACCTCTCCGGCGTCATGTTCGTGTGCACGGCGAACACCCTCAACATACCGAGCCCGCTGCTCGATCGTATGGAGGTGATCCGCATCCCCGGTTACACCGAGGATGAGAAGATCAACATCGCCATGCGCTATTTATTGACCAAGCAGATCAAGAACAACGGTCTCAAGGATACCGAGATCGCCATCCAGGAAGCGGCGATCCGCGATGTGATCCGTTTTTATACCCGCGAGGCCGGAGTGCGTAATCTGGAGCGTGAGATCTCCAAGATCTGCCGCAAGGTGGTGAAAGAGATCCTGCTCAAGCCCCACGATAAAAAGATTACGATCACGCCCCGTAATCTGGAAAAATATCTCGGCGTGCAGCGTTTCCGCTACGGGCGTGCCGAGGAACGCGACCAGGTCGGTCAGGTCACCGGCCTTGCCTGGACCGAGGTCGGCGGTGAGTTGCTGACCATCGAAGCGGCGGTCATGCCTGGCAAAGGCACCCTCACCAACACGGGGCAGCTCGGCGATGTGATGAAGGAATCCATCCAGGCAGCCATGAGCGTGGTGCGTGCGCGCACGGCGGCGCTGGGCATCAACCCCGATTTTTACCAGAAGAACGATATCCACATCCACGTGCCGGAGGGCGCTACGCCGAAAGATGGTCCGAGCGCGGGCGTAGGGATGTGCACGGCCCTGGTGTCCGCCCTCACGGGTATTCCGGTGCGCGCCGACGTGGCGATGACCGGCGAGATCACCCTGCGCGGGGAGATACTCCCGATCGGCGGGCTCAAGGAAAAATTGTTGGCCGCCCACCGTGGCGGGATCGGTGTGGTCATCATCCCCGAGGAAAATCGCCGCGATCTTGCCGAGATTCCGAAGAATATCAAACAAAGCCTCGATATCCGCACTGCAAAATGGATAGACGAGGTCCTGCAGATTGCCCTGCAGCGCGTGCCGGGCGCCGGTGGCGAGGACAAGGCGGCAGAAGTCCCCGCAGTCGTTGAACATGAAGCGGCGGTGGAACCTGCCCCTGTTAATGCGCTTACTACGCATTAAGGGTTAACACACTCATCTGCAAAGGAAGTTCGTTTTTGGCCGACGCTGCGCGAGGCGTCTCGCGCAGCGTCGGCGCAACATTACCATTGCGAATTATTCTCAGCCAAGCTTATCGAAGTTCATAACATCTTCTCTCATTGGCTTGACACGGCTTTCGCGCAGTTGGTATAAAGTCCATTAGTAATACGCAGTACACCACCCAACGTTTATCCTGACTTACTAAAGAGGGGAGTTATAAAAGTGAATAAAGCCGAACTCATAGATGCAGTAGCCGCCTCAGCCGATATCTCCAAAGCAGACTCCAACCGTGCCTTAGATGCCGTCATTGCAGCGATCGGTAAGGCCCTCAAGAAGGGCGACCAAGTCACGCTGGTGGGCTTTGGGACCTTCCTGGTGCGCAAGCGTGCAGCGCGTACCGGACGTAATCCTCGCACCGGGGACGCAATCAAGATCAAGGCCTCCAAAGTACCCGCCTTCAAGGCTGGTAAAGCACTCAAGGATACCGTAAACTAATCGGCTTCCTTGGGTGCTTAGCTCAGCTGGTAGAGCGTCGCCTTTACACGGCGAATGTCGGGGGTTCGATCCCCTCAGCACCCACCAGCATGAGGAGTGGTAGT
>JAYUCX010000169.1:0-6393 GCA_043740145.1 Gammaproteobacteria bacterium | reverse complement strand
TGTTATTTCATCTGCTCGATCAGGCCGGCTGCATCCGGGATATGTACTTCATGTTGCAAAAAGAAGTCGTGGAGCGGATGATCTCCGCGCCCGGCGGTTCCGACTACGGGCGTTTGAGCGTGATGCTGCAATACCGTTGCGCGATGGAGAAATTGTTTAATGTCGGCCCGGGCGCGTTTTCGCCCGCACCCAAGATCGAATCGGCCGTAGTGCGATTGACACCTTATGCGACTCCACCGGTGACAATCCAGGATGAAGCGCGGTTCGCAGGGCTGGTGAAACAAGCGTTCTCACAGCGCCGCAAGACCTTGCGCAACACTTTGCGCGGCAGGGTTACGGAAGAGCAGCTGCGCGCCGCGGGGATAGATGCGAACCGCCGCGCCGAAACCCTGAGCCTCGAGGAGTATGCGGTTTTAAGTAATCTGGCAAGGGGTGAGGGGCCTTCGGCCGGTGAGGGGTGAGGGGTTACGCCTCACGCCTAACTCCTCACGCCTCACAGTTTTTTGCGCCTCACTCCTCACCTTTTTCTAACGCCTTAATGCAAGGTATGCGGCAGTGACAGCGTAAAGGCGGGTATCTCGGCGTCGAACTCGACGCCGTTATCCGCCAGCATTTGATAACTGCCCCGCATATTGCCCACCGGCGTCTCCAGCATCGTGCCGCTGCTGTATTGGAAGCCCTCTCCGGGCCGCAGGTAAGGCTGCTCACCGACCACGCCTTCACCGCGCACTTCCTGCACCTTGCCGTTGGCGTCGGTGATGATCCAATGCCGCGTCAGCAGCTTGACCGGGAGGGTCCCGGTATTTTGGATGGTGACGGTATAGGCGAATACATAGCGGTGCAGATCCGGGATGGACTGCTCGCCGATGTAGGCCGTCTCGACATCAACCTTGATGCTGTAAGGAGATTTATTCATGCTCTTCATTTTCTCGCTAACCACCGTATCAGACAAGACCTCGAAAGCTCACAGCCGGGCCGCCGCCAGCGCCGCCCCCATCAGCCCCACCTTGGGATTCATCACCACCCGCACCGGCATCTTTTCCAGCAAGTGCGACATCGCACCCTTATTGATAAAGGCCCGGATGAAGCCGCCCGCGTTGATTCTCTCGATCAGTTTGGGCGCAATGCCGCCGGCGATGTATACGCCCCCATACGGCAGCGTAACCAGCGCAAGATTGCCCGCATAGCCGCCGTAGATGGCGATAAAAAGATCCACCGCCACCTGCGCCGTTTTGTCCGTCCCGCTCAACGCCAGCGTGGTGATGGCGGTCGGCAGATCCTTATCCTGCACCAAGCGCTGCGGCAATGCGTCATTGGTCACGCGACTGCGGCTGCGCAGGAATTCATAGATGTTCACCAGTCCCGGGCCGCACAGGATCTTCTCGTAACCGGCGCGGCCAAAACGTTTAACCAGGTACTCCAGCAGCGCGACTTGCAAGGTATCGGAGGGAGCGAATCCGGCGTGCCCGCCTTCGGACGGCAACACATCATAGCCCCCCGGCCGCGAGACCAGCAAGGCGATGCCGAGCCCCGTGCCCGCGCCAACCACCAGACGCGGTGCCTGCACTACCGGCGGGCGATCCTGGAGATCCACCAGATCTTCACGGCCCATGGTCTCGATGCCGTAACCGACGGCTTGAAAATCATTGATAAGCAGGATTTTATCGAAGCCGAGTTCAACACCGAGACTCTTGCTGTCCAACTGCCACGGCAGATTGGTCACCTTGACCGACTGCCCGCTCGGATTTTGCTCCACCGGCCCCGCCACACCAAAACACGCGGCATTGATATAACGGCCAACCGCCCAACCCGCCGCCTGAATAAACTCCTTCAACATCGGCGTAAAGTCAGAGTAGCGCGCACTCTCATAGCGCTGCTCAAAGATGACTTGTCCCTTTTTATCCTCCTGTTGATAGTCGGCAATCTGCAGCAACGTCTTGGTGCCGCCGATATCGCCCGCCAACACCTTCATCTGTTTACCCGATCGCGCAGTTGTGCGGCGGCGGCCTGATCCAGATACCACTCCATTTCATGAACGGGTTGCAAACGCTGCACAGGTAAGGGGGGTGACTCGGGCGCGTCCAGCGCACGTCGCACGATCCCGGCCTTTTCTTCGCCCGCCGCCAGCATCAGGATATGCCTGGCGTGGGCGATGACGGGCAGCGAAAGGCTGATACGCCAGGCCTTGAGCCGGTCCACATAGACCGCCACCGCGTAGCGGTCTTCCCGCTCGGTAACCGCGATCCCAGCCGCAGGAAACAGCGAGGCGATGTGCCCATCCGGGCCCAGTCCTAACAGCACCAGGTCAAATTGCGGCATACTCTCTTTCGACGTACAGGGACGTACTAGTGTCGCGGGAGGCAGGACGCCGGGAGCGACCGACTTGGGCAGGTGTTTGCGCAACAACTCGGCATAGGCCGCGGCGTCCTGGCGGATATAGGCCAGGCTGATCCCGATGCGGTGGATTTGCTCGGGCGGGATGAGGACATGGCGCAGCAGCGCCTCGCTCGCCATGTGGAAATTGCTGTCCTGGTGATCGGGCGGGACGCAGCGCTCGTCGGTGAAATAGATGTGCACACACGACCAGTCAATCTCGCGCGCAAACGGCGCAGCCGCCAATCGCTCGTATAAACGCCTTGGTGTAGCGCCGCCCGAGAGCGCCACGTGGAACTCGCCGCGAGCGGCGATGGCCTCTGCCGCAAGCGCTACCCAGCGACTTGCAGCGGCGGTGCTTAACGCCTCCAGATCAGCCGATATTCGTATCTGTCGTTGCATCGCTCGGAAACGCCCTGAATTATGACCTTTTTGTGATAACTCTGTGATTTTTAATGGCTAGAGTATAAGGCCATCTTCGATAGATAGCACAATACTACTAGCACAGAGCGTGCCTACAGGAGCCTTATAATGAGGATAATTTTAAGTCTATTAACAGGTCTGATAATGCTGACCGCCGATGCAGTTACGCTTGCTAATGGCGTTGGCCGTCAGGCTCCGGAACTCTTGAACGAGACCTGGCTCAATACCAAGCCGTTGCATCTGGCAGACCTGAAGGGCAAGGTCGTCATGGTGGAGTTCTGGACATACGGCTGCTATAACTGCCGCAATGTGGAGCCCTACGTCAAACAATGGAATACAAGATTCGCCCCACAAGGTTTTATGGTGATCGGCGTGCACAGTCCTGAATTCGACAGCGAGCACGACATCGAGAACGTCAAGCGCTATGTGCGCGAACACGGCATCACCTATCCGGTGGCGATAGACAATGACTTCGCCACTTGGAAAAATTACAACAACCGCTACTGGCCGGCCCTATATCTGATAGACAAACAGGGCGTCATCCGTTACATGCACATCGGCGAGGGTGAGTACGCGCTGACTGAGCAGAAGATTCAATCATTGCTCGCCGAGGGCTGATAAAGTGTGGCTTACTACATTACAGCATGGCTTTTTTTCAACGCTTATTCTGCTTTCGATTTCCTCAGCCAACGCTCAGGAAATCATCGAGGTCGGTAAATTTTCCGCCGCCGGCGAAGGTAAAACGCCGCCTACCGGTTGGGAGCCACTCGCCTTCCCCAAGATATCCAAACACACCCATTATGAACTGGTAAAAGACAGCGGCATCCTCGTCGTTAAAGCGATAAGCGAGGCCGCCGCGTCAGGCCTCACCCACAATATCGCCATTGATCTCAACAAGACTCCCATCCTGCACTGGCGCTGGAAAGCGGATGACGTCATCCAAAAAAGCGACGTCACCCGCAAAGAAGGCGACGACTACGCCGCGCGCATCTACATCACCTTCGCCTACGAACCCGACAAGGTGAGCTTCGGTAAAAAACTCAAATACAACGCAGGCAAACTGCTATTCGGCGCCGAGCTGCCCATCGGCGCGATCAATTACATCTGGGAATCAAAAACGCCAAAGGATACTATAGTAGACAACGCCTACACCGATTTTGTAAAGATGATCGTTGTGGAAAGCGGAACGGAAAAAACAGGTCAGTGGGTGGAGGAATCCCGCAATGTCTATGAAGATTACAAAAAGGCCTTCAGCGAAGAACCGCCCATGATCTCCGGCGTCGCCATCATGACCGATACCGACAACACCGGTGAGACGGCAACGGCGTATTATGGTGATATTTTTTTCACGGGCGAGTAGCTACTGTTACCTTTAAGATTTTGCAGCTAACAACAACCCGAAGTTGCGCTTGTTTGTGCATGTACCGCCCCCTTGGTCTCCGCCGCAGGACGCAAGGCGCCGGCGGGCGCGCACCAATTGACAGGTTCGCGCTGCACGGCCGGTGCGATACCGATGAAGTCATCTTGGTATGGGCCTTCAGTCAGTAATTTATAAGTACGTTCGCACACCGCCATACGCTCGCCGCGCAGATAGACGTAGCCCTCGTCATCGGTGATGGTAGCGTAGGGGCCGCGATAGATGACGGCATGGCCGTAGTCGAGACACTCCGTACCCGCGCCCTTCACCGCGGTCAGCGTTACGGAGCGGAATTCGATGCCCTCAATCACTTGCCAGGGCTCGGCGTCCCACTTGTCATAACAGGCTGCGAGAAAACCGCTGTCCTTGAAGGCGCGGATAAACTCCTGTTCCTGAAACGCGCCGGAGATGCAGCCGCTCCACAGCAGGGGATCGGCGCGCAGATGTGCGGGGACAGTCTCGTCGCTCACGATGTCGGATATCGCCACACGGCCGCCGGGTTTGAGTACGCGAAAGATCTCCTGCACCAATTGCTGCTTGTGCTTTTCGTCCACCAGATTGAGCACGCAGTTGGAGATGACCAGATCTACGGAATTGTCGGCAATCAGCGGTTGCTTGTTACGTTGCGCGGCTTTCCAGGCCTCCAGTGCGGTGAGGTCTGCGGCATTGCGCACCGGGTGCTCCGCCAGGTAGCGCTCCATCGCCTCGACATCGAGCGCCAGATCTTCGATATAGCCCTTTACGAATCGCACCCGGTCGCCGCCCAGCTTTTGCGCCATCTCGGGCTGATATTTGCGCGCCAGGGCGAGCATCTCGTCGGTCATGTCCACGCCGATGACCCGGCCTTGCGGGCCCACCCGTTGCGCCGCCATGTAACAGATCTTGCCCGCGCCGCTGCCTAAATCCAGGACGACATCACCTTCGCGCACATAACGAGAGGGGTCGCCGCAGCCGTAGTCTTTTTCGACAATTTCCTGCGGCAGAATTTTTAATAGGCCCTGGTCGTAATTCACCGGGCAGCATAAGGCGGCCTGACGTTCCTTGGCGCCTTCGGAATAACGTTCCATGACATTCTGTTGCACGTTCATACCCGTTTCCTCTCCATTAATTTAACGCCCCGCCGCAACTGCTCCCCTGCCCGGCCGTGCAGCCGTAGCAGTGATTCTTGACCACGATGCCGCGGCCTTCCAGATTGACCTCCATCAGCTCGCGCAGGTGTACGCGCGGCTTGCCGTTCAAACGCAGCGGGAGCTTTAGCATTTGGTTAAAGTCGCAATCGTACACATAGCCTTGCCAGTCCACGCTGATGAGCGAGCGGCACATCACCGTTTCGAGATTGGCGTCCTGATGCGCGCCACGCAATAAGTCCATATAGCTGTCAAATTGCCCTTTGGAGATCAGCGTACTGCCGAAGCGCTGGATCGGCATATTGGCGAGACTGTACAGACGATTGAAGACGATGCCGTAGCGTTCGCCAAGATGTTTTTTATAGTCTTGCTCCAAACCCTGTTGCGGCGGCGGCAGGGAGGGTCCTTGCGGATTGTAAACCAGATTCAAGCTGAGACCGGCGCCGGCTTGGCCATAACCCAGGGCATTGAGTTTTCGCAGGACACGAATACTGGCCTGAAACACCCCGTCGCCGCGCTGGCTGTTCACATTCTCTTCCAGGTAACAAGGCAGCGAGGCAGTGATCTCCACCGCCTGTTCGGCCAGAAACTCGGCCGTACCCTCTTGGCCCGGTTGCTCCAGCACGGTGAGATTGCAGCGATCTATCACCCGCACACCTAGCTCCCGCGCAGCTTGCACCAGATACCTGAAATGCGGATTCAGCTCCGGTGCGCCGCCGGTGAGATCCAAGACGCTCATCTTGGTAGCACGCAAATAATCCAGCACGCAGTCCACGGTGTCGCGCTGCATGATCTCTTTGCGGGTGGGGCCGGCATTCACATGGCAGTGCACGCAGGTTTGATTACACAGATAACCCAGATTGACTTGCAAGGTTTCCAGTTTCCTGCGGTGCAAGGCGGGAAAGTCGGTGACTTCGAGCAGTGGCAGGGTGGCGTGCATGGAGTGTCCTTAGGCTAAGGTTAACTGTAAAACTGTAACAGTTGGACGGTGATAGCGGCCAGCCCGGCTGCGATGGGCAGTGTGACAACCCAACCGAATAATATCAATTTCAG
>JAYUCX010000168.1:0-6432 GCA_043740145.1 Gammaproteobacteria bacterium | reverse complement strand
GGTCTCCGCCACCGCCACCGTGCCGTCGTTGGGTTTGGCGAGACCCGGCACCAGCCAGCCTATCCCCAGCGGGCGCGAGCCCGCGATCACCCCCAACTCACGCCCGCCCGACCACGACGGGCCATTGCCCCGCAATCCGCCTTCATAACTCTTACCCAACAGCCAGCGAGTGGCTGCGTGGCCAGCCAAACCGCGCGCGGTATGGCTCCCCGCATAGGATGTCCCTAGCAGTACCACCCGGCCTGGCGGCAGATCCGGGTTATCTTGCAGCAAGCGCAGAATGACCAGACCGCCCAGGCTGTGACCCACCAGGTGTATTACAGGGGTATTCAACGAAGCGAGCAACACACCGAGCTGAACGGCATTGTCGCTTACCGTTCGGGACAACGACGGATAGGAAAAATGCACGACCCTGAAACCGCAGCCTCGCAGCCGTCGCGCCAACCAGGCCATGGCGGGGTTTTTCATCCAGATACCATGCAGCAACACCACGGTGTCACGCGCTACGACAGCACTCGGATCATGCAGCGGACCGGTTTCGATGCACCTGCCCCTCTCAAAAAAAGACCGCCCTGCGGAATCCCACCAGGGCGGTCTCGATGATACTACGGACGGCGGCTAACCGCCTACGATGTCTTTCTGCATCGGACCGAGCACGCCCAACAATTCGTTCTTCTCCTGCGCGGGATAAAGGGATGCATACCTTTCCTATAGCCCCCCAATAATGCAATTATACAAGCCTGACCCCGTTACGCGTTACAGCCTCAACGTATAAGCTCAGCGGCGGAGCAAAAGCGCAGCTTTTGCGGAGTCCGCTGGAACGATGGGTTAGGTTCCGTCTTCATTTGACGCGCGCATTGTGGGCGTTGAAATACTCGATGACCTCTGATAAATCGGTGCCGGCACTACCGCGAAGGCCTTTGGATGACTCATGCTTCAGCTCAGCCAGAACCTGATAGAGAGGTATGACTTGAACGCCTGCTGCTGCGATGAACTTCAGCTCAGCGGGCTCGCGCACAACGGCATGAACGAAGACGAAGTGCCACTTGAGGTTTGGCCACGCGGCTTCTCTGGCGCGGCACTTTGTCTCGGCGCCGAACTTGCGATGAACCCACGACTCAGCGCACTTTCGGACTATTTCGATGGGGCGCTTCTTGGCGCTCGTTTTAGACGCGCTGAACTCCGCAGCGATTTCCTTGGTGACAGAACTGATGTAGCCGATTGGTCGAAAGCTAGCCTGTACCTCAACGTGCCAGGCTTCGTGGTGCTTCTTGTTGGGACGAACACCGAGAAGGTCGATTTCATCGACCCCGTGTTTGATGCCACGTACAGTGAAGAACCCCTGGCGGTTCAACCACTCATCGACAAGAGACTCTGCTAATGCGGCCATAGCTTGCGGAACCTAACGTTAAGTTGAGCGGCGCGCCGCTTTTGGCGCGACCGCTCGAACGCTGGGTTGGGCTGCGGTGCGTCGTTTCACTGTCCGTGCGATGAATTCAATTTTGAGTGTACATCCTACTGCGTCAGCATATTTCTTGAGTGATGCCATGGACGGGGCATGCTTGCCAGCTCCTTCAAGCCGTGAAACGGCACTCTTAGTAGTACCCATGCGATCAGCGACTGCTTCTTGCGTAAGTCCCGCGCGCGTCCGCGCGGACAGCATTTCGTGTGCGAGTGCATACTCGGCTTCAAGGGCATCATAGACTTTGCGAAAGCCACGGCGTTTCGATGCCTTTTCAAGAAAAGCCTTTTGATTGTGCGGCACGGGGTCGTATTTAAGGTCAGTCATTTTGTATCTCCTTCATTCGTTTGCGCGCAAGCTTGATTTCTGGTGCTGGTGTTTCCTGCGACTTCTTAATGAAAGCGTGTAGTATCACTACGCGCTGCCCGACAAGAAAGCAGTAGAATGCTCTTCCTATGCCCGATTTACCGCGCGGCCGTAATTCGAACAACCCGCCACCAAAGGCGCGTGAGTGGGGTAAACGCAAGTTCGGGCCGTGCTCGATAAGAAGTTCGACAATTCTTGCGTAGTCTGCGACAACATCCACAGGCCAAGCTTCGATTGTGGCTTGCACTCGAGCATGAAAATATTCAATGGAATATGTCATACCGGAAGGTTAGCAAATATGCTAACTATAGTCAATGCCAGGAGTGCTCAGCTTTTAGATGCCCAACCGTAAAGTAGACACCCTAAAAAACAGGGAAATCACCTTACTAAGGTGTATAACGCTGACTTAGTTAACATATATCATTGATTTTGACGTATTAAATAAATTGGACACACCCTATGAATCCCCCAAAAGCCCCTTTGCCGGAGCGCCCGCGTTTGATGGATCAAGTACGTGAGCGGCTACAGGTCAAGCACTACAGTATCCGTACTGAGCAGACCTATATGGACTGGTTTAAACGCTTTATTTTGTTTCATGGCAAGCGGCATCCGCGAGACTTGGGGGCGCAGCGCGGTAGACTGGATTGATAAACCCAGCTTTTACCGTACGACGTGCGTATTACTGGGTTGAGACATTAGACATTAGGGGTCAAATTGAGCTACCCCAGGCTTGATAATGCGTATCGGCCTGTGCAGAGATAGCAGTACCCCTCAATCCAGCGTCGCCTTGGCGGCCTGGGACTTGAAACGGGTGCTGAGTTCGAGCATGCGCTCGATGGGACGACGGGCGCGCGCGGCGACTTCGGGGGCGATGTTGACTTCAGGTTGTAGGGTCTCAAGGCAGGTGAGAATTTTTTGCAGTGTGATGCGCTGCATGTGCGGGCAGAGCACGCAGGGGCGCACGAACTGCACGCCCGGGTTTGCGGCGGCGACATTATCGGCCATCGAGCATTCGGTGACCATGACTATTTTATTGGCGTGCGATTGACCCACGTCTTTAATCATGCCCGAGGTAGAGCCGACAAAATCGGCCACGGCGCACACCTCGGGCGGGGCCTCGGGGTGCACCAGCACACGCACGCCGGGAAATTGTTCACGCAAGCTCTGGATTTGTTGCGGCGTGAAGCGCTCATGCACCATGCAGGTGCCGCGCCAGGCGATGATTTCGATCTTGGTCTGCGCGGCGACGTTCATGGCGAGGTAGTGATCGGGCAGAAAGATCACACGGTTGGATTTGAACTCACTCGCCGCGGCTTCCACGACCTCCAAGGCGTTGGCCGAGGTGCAACAGATGTCCGACTCGGCCTTGACCTCGGCGGAGGTGTTCACATAGGTGACAACCGGCGCACCGGGGTAACGCTCTTTAAGCAGGCGCACGTCGGCGGCGGTGATGCTCTCCGCCAATGAACAACCTGCGTTGACGTCCGGAATCAGCACGGTACGGTCGGGGGCAAGCACCTTTACCGTCTCGGCCATGAAGTGCACGCCGCACATGACGATGATGGGCGCCTCGTCTTTGTTCAGGGCCGCCGCGCGGCGCGCCAGCTCCAGTGAGTCGCCGGTAAAATCGGCAACGCCGAAAAAGATTTCCGGTGATTGATAGTTGTGAGCAAGGATGATCGCGCGGCGCTCGCGTTTGAGCCGGACGATTTTATCAACCAGTGGCGCCTTGAGCAGCCACTCCACATCGGGCACCAGGTCGTGAATCTTTTCCCAGACCGGTTGTGTCGCCTCGGCCACCTCGTCGGTGAAATTCTCGTCACGGTAACTGAGCGCAGGCGCCCCAGTCCGTGTCACCTCCGTCTCCCGGGTGCGCTTGCCGGAGACGCGCTCGTCTTGGTAGTACGGATCGTTGTGAAGCGGCAGTATTGTCATGGTGTTAGATTAGACCCACTAACGCGGGAAAAATGCTAATTCGCGGAGGCTTTAGTGGTCTGTTGTTTAAGCCGGATACCGAGTTCACGCAACTGCTGTTCGCCGGTCGGCGTCGGTGCGCCGGTGAGCGGGCAGGCGGCGGTCTGGGTCTTGGGGAAGGCGATGACCTCGCGGATGGACTGGCTGCCGGTCATGAGCATGACCAGGCGATCCAGCCCAAAGGCGATGCCGCCGTGCGGGGGGCAGCCGTATTTCAGCGCCTCCAGCAAAAAGCCGAATTTTTCTTCGGCCTCCGTGTCGCTGATGCCGAGTAGACGGAATACCGCGCTCTGCATCTCGGGTTTGTGGATACGTATCGAACCGCCACCGAGTTCCGTGCCGTTCAACACGATGTCGTAGGCGCGTGACAAACAACTACCGGGATCGGCTTCAAGTTTTTCTATGGAGTCTGCCTTGGGCGCCGTGAAGGGGTGATGCAGCGCCTGCCAGCGTTGGGCTTCAGTCGCTCCCGGCGTCCTGCCTCCCGCGACACTAAGCCTTCCCTGGCTGTCGTCGTCCCGCTCAAACATGGGGAAGTCCGTGACCCACAGCGGTTGAAAGCCGTGCTCGACGAGACTCCGGTCGTGGCCGAGCTTGACGCGCAGCGCGCCGAGCGATTCGTTGACAATCTTTGCGGTGTCCGCGCCGAAGAAGATCAGGTCGCCGCTCTGCGCCGCGGTGCGTCGGAGGATTTCGGCGATCACGTCATCGGGCAGAAACTTGAGGATGGGCGACTGTAATCCTTCGCGCCCAAGCGCAGCGTCGTTCACCTTGATATAGGCCAGGCCCTTGGCGCCGTAAATTGTCACGAATTGCGTGTAGTCGTCTATTTCCTTGCGTGTAAGCGTCCCGCCGCCCGGCAGACACAGCGCCGCGACGCGGCCGTTGGGATCGTTGGCGGGCGCGGAGAACACCTTGAACTCCACGCCGCGCATCAAGTCGCCGACATCGACGATCTCCAGTTTAATGCGCAGATCGGGTTTGTCCACCCCGAAACGCCGCAGCGCCTCGGCATGGGTCATGCGCGGGAAGGGGTTGGGGAGCGCGACCTCCAGCGTGGTTGCAAACAGTTCGCGGATCATCTCTTCCATAAGAGCGGTGATCCCGGTCTCATCCATGAAAGAGGTCTCGATGTCGAGTTGGGTGAATTCGGGTTGACGGTCGGCGCGCAAATCCTCATCGCGGAAGCAACGGGCAAATTGATAATAGCGTTCCATGCCGGACATCATCAGTAATTGTTTGAACAGTTGCGGCGATTGCGGCAGGGCAAAGAAACTGCCCGGGTGGGTGCGCGAAGGCACCAGATAATCGCGCGCGCCTTCAGGCGTGGCCTTGGTCAGGCAGGGGGTTTCGATGTCGAGAAAGCCGTGCCGGTTGAGAAATTCACGCAGAGTGTGGGTGATGCGCGCGCGCAGGCGAAAACGCGCCTGCATCTCATCGCGGCGCAGGTCTATATAACGATAGCGCAGCCGCGTTTCTTCATTGACGTTCTCTTCGTCGAGCTGGAAGGGGAGCGGTTGCGCGCTGTTCAATATTTCCAGTTGCTCGCCCAGCACCTCGACCTGACCGGTGGCAAGATGCGGATTTTCCGTGCCCTCGGGGCGGTGGCGCACCCGGCCGGTGACGCGCAGCACGTACTCGTTGCGGACTCGCTCGGCAACGGCAAACGTTTCGCGGTTGGCGGGGTCAAACACCAATTGCACCAAGCCTTGGCGGTCGCGCAGGTCTATGAAGATCACGCCGCCGTGATCGCGCCGGCGGTGCGCCCAGCCACACAGGGTGACTTGCCGGCCTTCCAGGGAGGTGTTGAGATGGCCACAGTAATGGCTGCGCATTGTTATCAATTCCTAGAAAATATGAACTTAAAGATTGGGGCTAAGTGTAGGTGGTTTGCTCGAATCCTTGTTGCGCCACACCGGGACAAACACGCCCATCGAGATAATCATCTTGAGCCCCTCGTCCACGCTCATGTCCAGCTCGATTACATCGCGTTTGGGCACCATCAGAAAAAAACCGGAGGTCGGATTGGGCGTGGTGGGCATGTAGACATTAATAACCTCCTCGGCCGTCTTCGCTTGCGCCTCGCCCGCCGCAGTGCCGGTCTGGAACGCCACAGTCCACAGGCCGCGCCGCGGATATTCGATCAGCAACACCTTGCGAAACGACTGCCCGCCCGGGGCAAACAGCGTCTCGGAGACCTGCTTGGTGCCGGAATAGATCGAGCGCACCAGCGGGATGCGGGCCAGCAGCCTTTCCCACACCTCGACCAGGCGGCGCCCGAAAAAATTGGCCGCGACGATGCCGGTCACAAATAAGATGGTGATCGAAAGCACTACGCCGAGCCCCGGAAGATGGAAGCCAAGCAAGGTGTCGGGGCGGTAGGCCTCGGGGAGCAACAGCAGCGTGTTGTCCATCAGGTCTACGAGCAGCTTGATGACGAGCAGCGTGACGCTGAGCGGCAGCCAGACCAGAAGGCCGGCGATGAGATAACGGCGGATGGTGGACAGGGGGATCACGGTCTTAATCCGAACGGCGGAATGAAAAAAACCGCCCTATCAGGCGGCATCGGGGGCCGCCGCCTTGGGTTTGTTTTCCTTGGGTTTGCTTTCCTTGGGCTTGTTTTCCTTGCT
>JAYUCX010000167.1:0-2710 GCA_043740145.1 Gammaproteobacteria bacterium | reverse complement strand
CGCAACACCAAGGTTCAGTCGCTCAGTGAACAAACCCTGAGCAACGCCCTGCAACGGGTGGCCCGCTCCGAGCAGCACTGGGTGGTATTTTTGTCGGGGCACGGTGAGCGCAATCCGCACGGCGCCGCCAACCATGATCTCGGTGATTTAGGACGTCATTTACAAGATAAAGGCGTCAACGTGCAGATCCTCGCCCTGACCGATAAGCCGCAGATTCCCGTCAACACTACGCTACTGGTCATCGCCGGCCCGCAGGTAGACCTGCTGCAGGGTGAGGTCAATCTCATTCAGGATTACATCCGCGCAGGAGGCAATCTGCTTTGGCTTAGTGATCCCGGCCCGCTGCACGGACTGGAACCGGTCGCCGAGCAGCTTGGCATCGAGTTTCAGCCCGGCGTCATCGTCGAGCCGGCCACCCAACTGCTGGGCATCAAGCGTCCCGACGTGGTGCTGGTTGCGGAGTATCCGCCCCACCCTGTTACTCAGGATCTGCACACACTGACCGTTTTTCCACAGGCGAGCGGGATGGATCTCAAGACGCCCGAAGGCTGGCAGGGCCGGGCGTTTCTGGAGAGCGGTGCGCGCAGTTGGTCGGAGACCGGCGACTTGAACGGCGAGATTGCATTGGATCGCGGCAAGGATGTAGCCGGGCCGCTCGCCATCGGAGTGAGCCTGACCCGTGAGGCGCCGCAAACTTTTGACGTACAGGGAAGAGCGATAGCGAAGGGTTCTACTAATGTCGCGGGAGGCAGGCTGCCGGGAGCGACCGGCAGCGCCGGTGCGGATAAAAAGGAACAGCGCATCGTGGTCATGGGGGACGGTGATTTTTTGTCTAATACCTTTCTCGGCAACGGCGGCAATCTGGACTTGGGATTGAACATCGTGAATTGGCTGAATCACGATGACACCCTCATCGCCGTGGGGGCGCGCACCGCGCCCGACACCACGCTCAACCTGTCGCGCACGGCCACTGCGGCGATTGGTCTTGGGTTCCTGTTTTTTCTGCCTCTGCTGCTGCTCGGCTTCGGCCTCACCATCTGGCTCAAGCGGCGCAAGCGTTAGCGATGGGTTCGCGCACCTGGCTCAACCTGGGATTGCTGATTCTGGCCGGCGCGTTGGCCATCGTGGCGGTGTATCTGCCCGGTGTAAAAAAAACCGCACCGTTGCCCGCACTGACCTCGCTCACCCCCGCGGCGATCACCTCAATCCGCATCGAGCGCAAGGCACAGCCTGCCATCGCCCTGAAAAAAGAAGCGTCCGGCTGGCGCTTGACCGAACCGTTGCAACTACCGGCCAACACTGTAGTAGTGGAAAGTTTGCTTGGCCTTACACAGGCGGCGAGTCACGCGCAGTGGGTGGCCGCAAGCTTGGATCTGGAAAAATTCAAACTTAAGTCACCGCGCATCCGCGTGCGCCTGAATGATGTGGAACTCGGCTTCGGCGACACCGAGCCACTGGAAGGGCGGCGCTATGTATTGGCTGGAAATACTGTGCACCTTATTACCGACGGCTATTATCCCAAGCTGATCGCACCGCCTGCGTCCTTTGTAAGCCTCGCACTATTGCCCGGCCCGGCACGGCTGGAGGACATCGAACTGCCGGGGCTCACATTGACGCACGACGCGCAAGGCTGGTCGGCGCAGCCGGGCGCTTCCCCTGATGCCGTCAATACCCTGGTGCAGGAATGGACGGCCGCGCAGGCCCTGCAGGTCAGACTTTACACCGCTCCCGCCTCTCAGATTAAACCCGTCGAAACCATCACATTACGGCAAGAAGGTACTCAACCACCTCTGCGATTCATCATCGTGAGCCGCGCGCCGGAGCTGATCCTCGCGCGCCCGGAACTTGGGGTGCAGTATCATCTCCCTCAAGATGCGGCCCAACGTCTGCTGATGCTACCCGCTGCCGGACCCGCTGATAAATCATCGCCCTAGCAGCACCTATCAATCAGTTTAAGTTCCAACCCATGCCTGAACTACCCGAAGTCGAGACTACCCGGCGTGGTATCGCGCCGCACATCATCGGCAACAAGGTCACTGAGGTGCGCGTGCGCGACGCGCGCCTGCGTTGGCCTATTTCACCCGCCCTGGCTCGTCAGCTTCCCGGGCAAGTCATCGTCAGTGTGGAACGGCGCGCGAAATATCTGCTGCTGCACACCCCGTGGAATTGCCTGTTGTTGCATCTCGGCATGTCGGGCAACCTGCGCATCGTCCCGAGCGAAACGCCTGCCGAGAAGCACGATCACCTCGACGTGGTATTCTCCAACCGCATTTGTCTGCGCCTGCGCGACCCGCGGCGCTTTGGTGCGGCGATCTGGACCGGCGCCGATCCGCAACAGCATTCATTACTGGCTGGTCTAGGCCCGGAACCTTTGGAGGCCGAATTCGACGGCGATTACCTCTTCCAGTACGCACGCGGCCGGCATGTCGCCATCAAACAGTTCATCATGGATAGCCACATCGTGGCGGGTGTGGGAAATATCTACGCCAGTGAGGCGCTGTTTCTCGCCGGGATTCATCCACTGCGCTCTGCGGGGCGCATCAGTAGGATGCGTTATGAAAATTTGGCGAACACCATCAAGCGGGTACTGCACAAGGCTATAGAAAATGGCGGCACAACATTGCGGGATTTTTACGCGAGCGACGGCACACCCGGTTATTTCAAGCAACAACTGAGGGTTTATGGACGGGAGGGGTTACCCTGTACGGCA
>JAYUCX010000166.1:0-2711 GCA_043740145.1 Gammaproteobacteria bacterium | reverse complement strand
AGACGTTAAAGTTACTGTAAGAATCGATTTGAGACCGGTCGCTGAACAGCCCGGCAGTGTCGCTGCGGGATTTTCCAGCTGCCCGCATGTTTTCACTTATAGGTGCTGGCGTAAACTGACCCGTCCTCGACCTAACCTGTTAACCTCTTTGCATGGCGGTTTTCCTGGGCGATGGCTCACATCAAGGAGTATTTCATGAACAAGTTCTTAATCACTTGAGAGTACCGAGTTCTCGGGCCGTTTTCAGGTTCTGCGATGACCGCGATAGTGGGCTTCGATCCAGCGCTCGGTAAGGTCTTCGAGCTGGTCTAGCTGTTGCTCCGAATAGCCTTGCGGAACGTATCCCATTTCCAGCCAGGAGATCACCCGGTCTTCAATGCGCTCGGCGGGAAACTGCGAATGCTCGGCGTGAATGCGCTGCACCGACTCATCGATCGATAGCCGCTGGCCATCGGGCCAGATGAGCTGGCGCGCCTTGGCATCAACCTCGACCTCCTCCAGCAACCCAAAGACCGCATCCATCACGTCCGTGGATTGTTCGCCAGCAGGCGACTCCATCCAGTCGAGGAAGCCTTCGACAAACGGATTGCCCGCAGGCGGCTTGGCCTTCTTCCGCGTGGTCATGATCCTTGCACTCCCCGGTCAGTCTTTGCGCGTGCGGCGGATCTGCAATCGGCTGCGCTCGATGCTCAAGTCGACCCATTCCTTGGTCAGGACCTTGAACCGCTGGTAGTTGCGGATCAGGCGGCGCACCTCGCGCACCCAGTGCCGTGGAATGTAATCGGTCCGGCTCTTCATGTCACGGGTGTAGCTGAGCTGGTAGTACGGCCCACTCTCAGCCTGTGGGTCCTTGTACTGCCGGGTCAGTGATCCCGGCCGCATCGCTTCGAGCGCGATCAGCTCCGCCTTGATCTTCGCAATCCGCTGTTCGATCCGCGCGAGACGTTTGTCGTCGGGGTTTGGCATTAGTATAGCATATATATGCTATACTACAAAAGCAACAACCACCGACAGGAGCCGCCATGTCTCTCTGGGCACATTGGTATGCCGTGGTCGAACCGTTGCGCGCCGCCTGTTCCCGGCAGCGCAGCTTTCTCTGGTTGCTGGTGGCGCTGGCCGGCATCTGCGCCCGCCGCGATCTGTTGGGCGTCACCAGCATCGTGCGCACCCTCGGCCTCGCCGAGCGCTGCTACGATCGACTGCTTGATTTCTTCCACTCGCCGGCGCTCGACGTGGACTGCTTGACCCAGCTATGGGTGCGGCGCGCCTTCGCCCTCTTTCCCGTGCACCGTCTCGCCGGCCGCCCGGTGCTGCTCGGCGACGGCATCAAGATCCCCAAGAGCGGGCGCCAGATGCCGGCGGTCAAGCACCTGCATCAGGAGTCTGCGGGCAACACCAAACCCGAATACATCATGGGTCACAGCATCCAGGTGATCTCGATGCTGGTCGCCGCCGATACCTCGTTCTTCGCCGTGCCGCTGGCTGGGCGCATCCACGAAGGCGTCAAGTTCACCAACCGCGATCAGCGAACGCTGCCGACCAAGTTCGCCGCGCTGCTCGACTCCCTCGCCATCACCGAGCCCATCTACCTCGTGGCCGACGCCTATTACGCCTGCCAGCAGATCGCCTTGCGCCTGCAGCGCAGCAGTAGTCATCTCATCTCGCGCGTGCGCCGCAGCACCGCCGCCTACCAGCCAGTGCCGCTCGAGCGCGGACCGCGACGACGCGGGCGGCCGCGTCTCTATGGCGAAAAGCTCAAGCTGTGGGACTTGTTCGGCTGCCCTGACCAAGCATGGCAGTCTGCGCCCAGCCCCGTTTACGGCGAGCGCGGCGTCACCCTTCGCTTCCTCTGCCTGAATCTGCTGTGGCGGCCCTTGAAGCAACTCGTGCGCTTCGTGCTGGTCGATCATCCAACCCGCGGACGCATGATCCTCATCAGCACCGACCGGGCAATGCCCGCCATCGACGTCATTCGCCTCTATGGCCTGCGCTTCAAGATCGAGCTGTCCTTCAAGCAGGCCCTGCGCGTGCTCGGCGTCTACGCCTATCACTTCTGGATGCGCGCCATGCCCAAGATCGCACGTGGCTCCGGTACCCAACATCTGCACCGCAAGAACGCTTCATATCGCGACGCCGTGCGCCGCAAACTCGGCGCCTATCACCGTCACATCCAGATCGGGCTCATCGCTCAGGGCATCCTGCAGTATCTGGCGGTCAGTTGCCCGCACCTGGTGTGGGCCTCCTTCGGATCGTGGTTGCGCACCATACGACCCGGCATACCGCCTTCTGAACTCGTCACCGCCGCCGCATTGCGCAATTCATTGCCGGATTTTTTAGCAGAACGCCATTCCGCCCCATTATTCAAGAAATTCCTGCAGGAACGTTTCGACGCCGATACCTACGAGGCGCTCCACCTCACCGGATGAGTCAGAATCCGGTACTCTCAAGTTCTTTAGTCTTGTATAGAAATACTCCTGCTTCTTTCACACCAAGACGTAAGTGTTTATAGGAAGTCAGGTGCTTATGAAGTTCTTTTACATATCCGGTCACCTTGCGACTCCTTGGCCATCCAAACCTGTTCAACGCGCGACCCTTGGCTCTTGTCGCCGCATCTACTTCGGCGGAGGAGGTAACATCTTCAGGCGAGGCGGGGCAGGCAATAACTTTTGCACTTTCCGAAGATTACGTTTGAGATGCCGCAGTGTCAGTGC
>JAYUCX010000165.1:0-6493 GCA_043740145.1 Gammaproteobacteria bacterium | reverse complement strand
GGTGCGCGCAGCGACAAGCTTTATCTATTCGGTTATTCCGGCGGCGCACAGTTCGTGCATCGTTACATGCTGGCCTACCCCGAGCGGGTCGCCAAGCTCGTGGTGGGCGCGGCGGGTTGGTATACCTTCCCTGATCCGCAACTGAAGTATCCGAAGGGGATTAAGTCGTCGTCCAAACTGCCGGGCGATGTCTTTGCTGCGGATAAATTCCTCAAGGTGCCGGCCTGTGTTGTGGTCGGTGATCTGGACGTCAAGCGCGATGCGGAACTCGATCAAGCACCCGACATAGATCAGCATCAAGGTTACACCCGCCTGGAACGCGGCCGGAACTGGATCGAGGCCATGCAAAAAGCGGCACGTGAAAAGGGTTACGATACACCGTATGTATTTCGCACCGTGCCCAGGGCCGCGCATTCCTTCACGCAAAGTATGCGGCGCGGCAAAATGGGCGATGTGGTGTTTGAGTGTCTGTTTGGCGACGTACTTAAATAAGAAAATGATTTACCGCGAAGGATGCGGAGGGAAATAAACTGTTTTGATCTTATGGGCACCTCTAAAAATAGTGGATTTTGTCTTTAGGCAAGGCGGAATTCTGCGAGAAAGCGGTCGCTCCTGCGCATCCTTGCGCCCGCGACATTGGTGCATCCATGCACGGCAGAGTGTACACGGCAGTACATGAGCATTTCGAGCAGAATTCCAACGCCGCATAAAGACAAAAGACGCATTTTTAGAGGTGCCCTTATTCCCCTGTGTCCTCTGCGGCGTGATGACCAGCACTGCCTAAAATCGTCGCGATGTGCTCCAAGCGTTGCAGCCCATCGTCTATCTCCAACAACATCTGCTTCTCCGGCAAATCAACAGGCAACAGTTCCGCGAGGCGATAACTCAACCCATTCACTCGCGTGGCTTTTTGCAGCATATCGGGAGAGTGGTAACCCGTCCGTTCATTCAATTCCTTGAATAGGGCGATTAACATTTGCAGCCGTGCAGGCACCGGCTGTTCCGCTTCATCGGGCAGTATTTCCACAGCGCCCGCCAAAAGCCGATTCGGGCGCAGTGTCTGGGAGCGGATACGAAACCGCTGCTCGCCTCGGCAGGTAACGCCCAGCAAGCCGTCCTCACGGTGAGTCCAGTCGATAATTTTTGCCAGCGTGCCGACCTCATAGATGTCGGCCGCCTGGCCTACCTCCGCGCCGGAGCGGATCAGGCACACGCCGAATCCGCTGTCCTGTTTCAGACAGGCGCTTACCATGTCCAAATAGCGCGCTTCAAAGATACGCAGAGTGATAACCCCGCCGGGAAACAACACGGTGTGCAGGGGGAATAAAGGGAGGGTAATCTCAGTCACGCAAGTCGCGCGCTGCCTCACCCCATCGTGGTGTTAGAGTGTGCGCAATCTCCAGATGATCGAGGATACGGGCGACCACGAAATCCACCAGGTCTTCGATGCGCTGCGGCTGGTGATAAAAGCCGGGGTTGGCGGGCAGAATCACCGCGCCCGCGCGTGCGAGCCGCAGCATGTTCTCGAGGTGAATCACCGAGTAGGGCGTCTCGCGCGGCACCAGAATTAGTTTGCGTCGCTCCTTAAGCATCACATCCGCAGCGCGGTCTATGAGATTGTTGCTGACCCCGCTCGCAATCGCGGCCAGAGTACCCGCGGTGCACGGGCATACCACCATCGCCGCCGGGGCGTTCGAGCCGCTCGCCACCGGCGCCATCCAATCCTCCTTGCCGAACACCTGCAATTGACCCGGTCGCGCCGCATAACGCGCACTGAGCAGCGCGGCCATTTCAGTAGGTTTGCTGGGGAGTTTGAGATCGGTTTCCATAGCGATGACCATCTGCCCCGGCGCGGAAACCATCAGGTAGACCTGTTTGTCCGCGCCGAGCAGGCACTCGAGCAGGCGCAGACCATACGCGGCGCCGGAGGCGCCGGTGATGGCAAGGCTGACGGCTGCGGTAGTCATATCAGAAACTCTTCAATCTGGTACTCAAGGCGCCAACATACGGAATGACCAAACGGCAATTAAAACCGCTGTTGCCAACCAAATACAAACAATCACTACAGCAGCAACGTAGTTTACGGGCTTGCCTTGTGTCATCACAATATGCGCTTGTGCTCTACACTCGGCTAAAACATCGGGAGGAACTAATCTTATTGCCGCCATAATACCCAGCGGCACTAACACCAGATCATCAAGGTATCCAAGTATAGGGATGAAATCTGGAATGAGATCAATGGGACTGAAGGCATAGGCCACAACGAATGCGACCATAAGTTTTGCATACCACGGCGTTCTGGGATCTTTGGCAGCGAGATAGAGGACATAAATCTCTTGTTTAAGCCGTTTAGTCTGCTGCTTTAGCTTTTCAAGAACACGCATTTAGCTCTCTGAAATAAACTCTAACATGAAATATGCGAATCGGCGGTGCTTATGCGATTTTGCCGGCACCGGCTAGAGCACCCATCAATTTTTCATGCAGGCCGTCAAAGCCGCCGTTGCTCATAATGACGACATGGTCTCCCGCGCGTGCGGAGTTGGCAAGATAATTCGCGATGGCGTGAGTGGAGTCAAATACCTGCGCCCTGGAACCGAGGGTGGCGGTGACGGTGCTTAAATCCCAGCTGAGATTTTTGGGCTGGTAGAAAATCACGCTGTCGGCGAGGCTGAGCGCGGGCGCCAGGGTGTGCCGGTGCACACCCATACGCATGGTGTTGGAGCGCGGTTCGAGTACGGCGATGATGCGCGCCTCGCCCACCCGGCGGCGCAGTCCCTCTAAGGTCGTGGCAATCGCCGTGGGGTGGTGGGCGAAGTCGTCGTACAGGGTGATTCCTCTCACAACGGCGCGCACCTCCATGCGGCGCTTTACATTCTTGAATTCCCCTAGCGCCGCGATGGCCTGTGCGGGAGGAACGCCCACGTGCCGGGCGGCGGCGATCGCAGCGAGGGCGTTATGCTGGTTGTGTTCGCCGAGCAATTTCCAAGTTACTTTACCTAGAGCCTTGCCCTGCCAGGCGATCTCAAAACCGCCATCTGCAGTTTGTGGCCCGCAGCTCCAGCCCTGTTCACTGGCAAAGGGCTCAACCGGCGTCCAGCAGCCGCGCGCTAGCACCTGCTTGATGGCCTCGTCCCGACCATTGGCGACAATCAATCCGGTACTAGGGATAGTCCGTACGAAATGGTGAAATTGCTGCTCAATGGCTGCAAGATCGGCGAAGATGTCGGCATGATCGAACTCAAGATTGTTCAGAATGGCGGTGCGTGGGCGATAATGGACAAATTTCGAGCGTTTGTCGAAGAAGGCGGTGTCGTATTCATCGGCCTCGACCACAAAGAAGGGAGTCTTGCCCAGCCGTGACGAGACAGCGAAGTTGTTGGGTACCCCGCCAATCAAAAAGCCGGGGTTCAGCCCCGCATACTCCAATATCCAGGCCAGCATCGCCGAGGTGGTGGTTTTGCCATGGGTGCCCGCGACGGCCAGCACCCAACGGTCGCCTAGTACATGCTCCGCCAGCCATTGTGGCCCCGAGGTGTAGGGCAAGCCCTGATCAAGCACGTATTCGACCGCCGGATTGCCACGCGATAAGGCATTGCCGATCACTACGCAATCTGGATGCGGCAGGAGGTGCGAGGGCTGGTAGCCCTGCATGAGGGTGATGCCCATGCCTGCAAGCTGCGTGCTCATGGGAGGATAGATATCGGTGTCCGATCCGCTGACCTCATGGCCCAGCTCCTGGGCCAGCCGCGCGATGCCTCCCATGAAGGTACCGCAGATGCCCAGGATATGCAGGCGCATGGTTACAGGCTGGAAGGGGCCAACAACGACGCCAACGCGAGCGAGGCCAGCAGATAGCCCATACTGGCGAGGATGCCCATCGGCAGCGACACGTTCAGCGCGTGACGCAAGATGTGGCCTATCACCGTCAAACTCCAAACCGTGATCAGCAACAGTAGCAACGGTGGGACGTTTTGGATGAGCACGAGCGGCAAGGCGAACAGTCCGATCACCACCCCCGTTCCCGCGAGGGCGGAGAGGGTTTGCGTCAGGCGCTGGGGAAGACGGCGCACTATCAGCAGGGTATAAGTAAGTACCGCGAGGGTCAAGGTATCCGCGAGTCCATATAATACGGCGCTCCCGAAAGACTGTGTCGTGACGCTGAGCACGATGCTCGTCGCGGTGTAGGCGAGCAACGATAACGTGAGCACGGATTGAGTAGCGGGGAGGTCTTGCGGGCCCGCGCGCAGCAAACACATGTCCACATACAGCTTAAATATATTCAGCAAGCGAATGACCTTTAGAGGCTATGGAAGATGTGGTTGCAGCTGAGGTTTAGAAGATTAGAAACGCCCTTCAGGCCAACGCGTCCGTGACTCTCGGAGAATAACGGCATATTCTATACCATAGCAGCGCAAATGTACGCCCCGGAACCTCTCTTCGACCATGCAAGAATATTATGTCAACACACCGCAACAACTGATTATGTTGTGCCATGCTTTGCAGCATAGCCGCTGGCTTGCAATCGACACGGAGTTTATGCGCGAGAAGACCTATTATGCGCAACTGTGTCTGTTGCAGGTGGCGAGCGAAGAGATCATCGCCTGCGTAGACCCGATTGCGCTTTCCGACGTACAGGGACGTACTAGTGTCGCGGGAGGCAGGATGCCGGGAGCGACCGATCTCAGCCCGTTGCTGGATCTGATTTATGATCCCGCGGTCGTCAAGGTCATGCACTCGGCGCGGCAGGATTTGGAGATTTTCTACGATCTGCGCGGCGAGTTGCCGCGGCCCGTGTTCGATACGCAGATCGCCGCGACCCTGTTGGGCCACGGCGATCAGGTCGGATACGGGGCGCTGGTGCGCGCGATGTGCGGCGTGCAACTCGACAAGGCGCACACCCGCACCGATTGGTGCCAGCGGCCACTCGACCCTGAACAGATGCTCTATGCCGCCGATGACGTGCGCTATTTGGGCCACATCTATCATGCCCAGCACGATGAACTGTCCCGCATGGGGCGGCTGGACTGGTTGAGCGAGGACTTTGCCGAACTCACCGACAGCCGCCGTTACGCCGGTTCCCCGCAATTGGCTTGGCGTAAAATTCATCATGCGCATCTCTTAAAAGGCGTCCAGTTGGCGGCCTTGCAGGCCTTGACCGCCTGGCGTGAGGAACGCGCCAAGGCGACCAATAAACCGCGTAAGTGGTTGCTTGCTGATGAGGTCCTGTTTGAATTGGCGCGTCAGATGCCGAAGGATGACGTGGGGCTCGCCAAGATACGTGGACTGGAGGCGGGCGCCGCGAAACGCCATGGGGCCGAACTTCTGGAGTTGATCGCGCGCGCGGCGCAGTTACCTAAAGAGCAATGGCCGGAACTCCAGGCCCCGCCGCGGCTGAACAGCAGTCAAGCGGCCCTGGCCGATGTGCTGATGGCGGTAGTGCGCCTGCGCGGCGAGGAGAGCAAGGTGAGCTCCGCAACCCTTGCGACACGCAAGGATCTCGAGCATATTGTGTTGGGACATAGAGATGTGACAGCGTTGCACGGCTGGCGTCGCGCGCTGGTCGGCGAGGATTTGCTGGGCATCGTGGAGGGGCGGCTCAGTTTACAGGTGAGCGATAGCGGGCTGGAGATTATAGGAGTGAAGGATACACTCTCCAGTTGACGCCGCATGAATGCCGCTCTATATTGGTATGCAGATTCACCGAATGGCATTGCAGATGTCAGACATGAAAAGCAACGCAAAGATCAGTATGGCAGAATCGGAACTCAAAAAACTGGAGACGCGCATAGATGAGATGCTTCACGCCTGTGCGCGGCTCAGAGAGGAGAATGCATCGCTGCGTAAACAGCAGCGTGCGCTGATGGCCGAGCGGGCCAAGCTGCTGGAGAAGACGACGCTGAGCCAGACGCGCGTCGAGACCATGATCCAACGGCTCAAGCTGCTGGAACAGCGCACATGAGTCGCGACGCCACGCCGGTTACGGTGTATATTCTGGAAAAGGAATACCATGTTGTGTGCGCCGAGCATGAAAGAGAGGCGTTGCTGGATTCGGCCCACTATTTGCATAGTAAGATGAAAGAGATTCGCGACAGTGGTAAGGTCGTGGGTACGGAGCGCATTGCTGTGATGGCCGCCTTGAACATGGCGCATGAATTGAACATGGCGCATGAATTGCTGCAGCAGCGTGGACGCAAAGAGGATTATTCGCAGGTCTTCGGGAATAAGATCCGCGCCTTGCAGGACAAGATTGAGGTTGCGCTGCATAAGAGTAAGCAGACGGAGTTTTAAGGCAGCGGCCGGTTGGAGCACCGTCATTCCGGCCTTTGTTCGCAGTTTGGGCGTCCCCTGCGGTGTTTGTTAGTAGATTGGGTATTTTCTTGAGCCTAATTCAATGCCCCGGGACCCTACATTAACGATGTTGTTGTGCATGTCCGCGCGACGGAAAGCCTGATACATCGCATAGGGTCCCACCTGAACCGTTGGTTCAAGGACG
>JAYUCX010000164.1:0-2727 GCA_043740145.1 Gammaproteobacteria bacterium | reverse complement strand
TCGCATGACTGCCGGGCTTGAAGGTCTGCGCGGCCTCGCCCCGCGCGAGGCAGGCGCCGATCGGTACGCCGTTGCCGAGTCCCTTGGCCAGCGTCATGACATCGGGTTTTATATCGCTGTGCTGGAAGGCGAACCACTTGCCGGTGCGGCACATGCCGGTTTGAATTTCGTCGAGCATCATGAGCCAACCGTATTCATCGCACAAGGCGCGCGCGCCGCTGAGATAATTTTCATCGGGGACGTTGACGCCGCCCTCGCCCTGTATGGGCTCAATCAGCACCGCGACGATGTTGTGATTGTTCTTGGCGACGGTGCGCAGCGCATCGAGATCGTTAAAGGCGACCCGCACAAAACCTTGCACCAGCGGCTCGAAGCCAGCCTGGATGCGGCGGTTGCCGGTGGCGGTGAGGGTGGCCAGGGTACGGCCATGAAAGCTGTTCTCCGCAACCACGATGGTCGGTATGTTGATACCCTTGTGGTGACCATACAGGCGCGCGATCTTGATGGCGGCCTCGTTGGCCTCCGCGCCGGAGTTGCAGAAAAATACCTTATCCATGCCGGAGATGCGGGTGAGTTGTGTGCCCAACTCTTCCTGTTTCGCAACGCCGTAATGGTTAGAGGTGTGCACCAGGCGTCCGGCCTGTGTACAAATCGCCTCGGCCACCGCCGGGTGAGCGTGGCCTAAACCGCATACTGCCACCCCGCTGAGAGCATCGAGATATTTACGGCCGTGGTTATCCCACAACCAGGCGCCGGCGCCGTGATCGAAGGTAACCGGCAGCCGGTTATACGTGGACATTAATGAATCCGTCATATTCCAGAATCCCAAAAACAAAAAGGCAGCCCCATGACAGGGCCGCCAATTTTCAAAAGAGCAATTTTAACCTAAAAACGCCTAGCGGCAAATGTGAACGGTGTGCGGTACGACATCAGGTAAACAGTGTCACACCGTGGCCCGAGGCGCCCATGAAAAACAGCATGGGAATGGAGAGCGCGGCGTTGACGCGTGAAAAGATGAACGCGGTACGGCGTGCCTTGGCCTTTTCCTCATCCGTGGCGGGTTTAATACCCAGCACCTTCTTCTGATTGGGCCAGATCACGCCCCATACGAACAGCAGCATAATAGTACCGAGCCAGGCGCCGATGCCGATGATCGCGTCATTACCCTGCAAGGTAAAGGCCGAGACAAAACGCTCCCCCAGCAACGCCGCACCGGCAAGCCAGGTGACGAGCGCCGACCAGCGGAACCAGAGCAGTGCGCGCGGCAGCACATATTTGGTAATGCCCGCACCGCCTGGGCCGCCTTGGTCGGCGTTGGCCGCCGCCATCGCTGGCGCTTGCACAAAATTAAAGTAATACAGCAGGCCGATCCAGACGATGCCTGCGAGAAAATGGACCCAGCGTTCGAGTAGCGGTAACCATTCCATAATCGTTTCCTCTGTGTAATGTAGAAGCTCAGTAAACGGTTTATACAATCGCGTTGGCGATTAATGCCAACACAATCGTCAATACCAGCCCTGATATAATGGTTCCTAGAATAGAGTCGAGCGGATTCTTCATCGTTTTTTATCCTCCATGGTTTGGATAAGGCTAAGGAACCTCTGATTGAGTCAGAGTTTTCTTAAGATAGGCCGCTTAAAGAGTAAAGCAGCCCGCCTGACAATGCAACAGACAAAGTACCCAAAACATGTGCGGAATTAGCGGCGAACTGAGATTTGACGGCCTGGCACCGGATAGGCACGCGGTGGAACGCATGACCGCGGCGCTTGCCCGGCGCGGGCCGGACGACAGCGGCTATTATCAAGACGGCCCGCTTGCCTTCGGCCATCGCAGGCTCGCGATCATTGATTTATCGCAACGCTCGCACCAGCCTCTGGTGGATAACGAGCGGGGTCTCAGCATCGTCTTCAACGGCACTATTTACAATTACAAACTGCTGCGCGCTGAATTACAAACCCAGGGCTTCCAATTCCATTCCGACGGCGACACCGAGGTGATACTCAAGGCCTACGCCGCGTGGGGCGATCGCTGCGTGGAACGTTTGCATGGCATGTTCGCCTTCGCCATCTGGGACGGCGGCAAGCAAACACTGTTTCTGGCGCGCGACCGTCTAGGCATCAAACCGCTGTATTACACACACAGCCAGAATTATTTGCGTTTCGCCTCCACCCCTCAGGCGCTGCTCGCGGCGGGCGGTGTGGATACACATATTGACCCCATTGCGCTGCATCATCAACTCACCCTGCATGCCGTAGTGCCCGCCCCGCGCACGATATTGCAAGGCATACGCAAGCTCGCGCCCGCGACTACGATGACGTTGGACATTACCGGGAAAATCACCTCGCGCCATTACTGGCAAGTTAACGCACAACGTCCCGCGCAGCCTAAAACCGAGACGGAGTGGATCGAAGCCGTACATGTTAGCCTGCGCGCCGCGGTGGAAAAACGCCGCCTGATTGCCGATGTGCCGGTCGGCGTGTTGCTCTCCGGCGGGCTCGACTCCAGTTTAATTGTTGCACTGCTCGCCGAGGCGGGACAAAAAAATCTTCTCACTTTTTCCATCGGCTTTGAAGACGTGGGCGCAGAAAAGGGCAGCGAGTTCGAATACTCCGATCAGGTCGCGCAACGTTACGCCACGCAGCATCAGCGCTTTTTAATCCCGAATAGCGAAGTGTTAACGCGCCTGCCGGAGTGCGTGCGCAACATGTCCGAACCGATGGTGGCGCA
>JAYUCX010000163.1:0-6508 GCA_043740145.1 Gammaproteobacteria bacterium | reverse complement strand
AGCCTGTTCGGCGCGGCGCTCTTCCGCACGGTCCAGGCCGCGGGTAGAGTCGGGGTCGGACTGCCGGTTGCTGTTTTCATTGTCCCGGCCCTCGTTGGCAGGGCTCTGGTTGCCCTGGCCCTCCTTGTGGGGATTGGTGGCCCGCTGTTCGTGCCCGGCCTTGTTTGGGTTATCCATATTGCTGGGCGCGGCGGCGGCGCCCAGTGCAAGTGCCGCGAGCATGATGCCCGTTGCTGTGACGGTAAGCTCCTTAGTATTCATAATTCAATACCCTTCTGTTCGTTAACTGTGTACCCGCTATGCGGCGCCTTCTACCGAAGATGTTCTGTGCGCTGGCGTACATAAGGCGAACGATGTAATGGTCCCTGGCTGGTATGGAGCCTCAAAAAATGCAGGAAGGCTCAGAGCGTCCCGCGCCACACAATTTACCATGCAGACGGGTTTGAGATAATTAAAGATAGTTAATAGAGGTTTTGATTGTTAGTGTAACGGATTCGGCCGAGATAGAGGTTCCGCTTTAAGTGGCAAGATTTGCTATCATTGAACATGATGACCACCCTGCTTGAACTTAAAAGCATCGAGTGCTGCTATGGCGATCTCGTGGCCGTGCGTAATCTTTCCATGCAGGTCGGAGAGGGAGATCTGGTGTGTCTGCTGGGGCCGAGCGGTTGCGGAAAAAGTACCGCGTTGCGCGCGATTGCCGGTTTTGAGCCCGTGGTCAGCGGCGAGATTGAGCTGGGCGGCGTGACGCTGTCGCGCCCGGGCTTTATGCTTCCGCCCGAGAAACGCCACATGGGTATGGTGTTTCAGGACTACGCCCTTTTTCCCCACCTCAATGTCAGCGATAACATTTGCTTCGGCCTGCGCGGGCTCACCAAGAAGGCCCATAAAGAAATTGCCATCCGGCTGCTCGGTGTGGTCGGTCTGGCAGGGCTTGAGGAACGCTATCCCCACGAACTCTCCGGGGGACAGCAACAGCGTGTCGCCCTGGCTCGCGCCCTGGCGCCGAAGCCCGCGCTGATCCTCATGGATGAACCCTTTTCCAATCTCGACGTTGATCTGCGCGAACGGCTCAGCATGGAGGTGCGCGCCATCCTCAAAAGCCAGGGCAGCACCGCGATTCTGGTCACGCATGACCAGCACGAGGCCTTTGCACTCGGCGACCGGATCGGTGTGATGTCGGAAGGCGCCATTCTGCAGTGGGACACGCCGTACAACCTTTATCATGAGCCGGCCAATCGCTTTGTCGCCGATTTTATCGGGCAGGGCGTTTTTCTACGCGGCCGGCTGCTCAGCGAGAACACCATCCTCACCGAGCTGGGCGTCATACAAGGCAAGCATGCCTATGATTGGCCGCGCGGCACCACGGTGGAACTGTTGGTCAGGCCGGACGATATCATCCACGACGACGCGGCCGAGATGCGCGCCGAGGTCATCCACAAGGCCTTCAAGGGCGCGGAGATCATGTATACGCTGCGCCTGCCCACCGGCAGCCAGGTGCTGTCGCTGTTCCCCAGCCATCACAATCATGCCCTCGGTGAGAAGGTGGGGATCAAGCTGGACGTGGATCACGTCGTGGCGTTTAGGGGTTAGCAGGCTGTTGAAAAACGGCCTGCGTGCGGTGCATGGATGCGCCGCCATTTTTCAAGCACAGTGTAGGTGCTTGAAAAATGGAGCAAAGCAAAAATCGCACTTTTTGCTTTGCGAGTTGAAAAAGCCCACGGACGGGCTTTTTCAACAACCTGTTAGGCACTCAAAGAACGCAAGAGCACTTCAGCCTCCCGCACAATCGCGCTGCGCGCAAAGATCAATTGCCAGCGCCGTCCGCCGACCTGCCGCCACAACACCGCCGAACGGACGGCGGCAAGCAGCAAGGCGCGCACTTTGTTAGTGTTGTCGGGGCTGGAAAGATAGCCCTGCTCGCCTTGCACCATGATGCGCGGTGTGAGTGTGCTCAGCGTGTCGCTGTAAATCCCCGCCAGACTGGCAATGACATTGGGATGGGTGATCGGAAAATGCGCGGTCTGCGCCTGGGTCCTTTCGACGCCTATGCGAATTTTGTCAAGCATGTCCGGGCGTTTCGCCAGTTGACGTTCCAGATGCATGACGCCGATGACATACTTAGTCAGCTCCAGATCTCTGTGCGTAGTTTCTTTACCCAGTTGCTCGCGCACCCGTCGGAGGCCCGGCGCAACGCCTGCCGCGCCTCCATAGATAGACGCGGTGGTTTCCGCGTCTATCTTTAGCACGCTGCCGAGGCTCACCTCCAGCGCCGCGCTGTCGGAGGTGTTTTTGCGCGCCACCTGCTGCACCAGATCACAGGCTTGCAAGATACCGGCGAGGGCGATGGTTCGATCGGTGTAAGAGGTCATGTGATTATTAGGTTAGCCGGTATTTCTCGTGGATCACTCCGCCGCCCAGGCATTCCGCGCCACGATAAAATACCACGGATTGACCGGGTGTGACGGCCCACTGGGGTTTATCAAACCCCACTTCACAGATGCCGTCCTTGATGGCGGTAATGACGCAGGATTGATCGGCCTGCCGATAGCGGGTCTTGGCCGTGCACGGTGCGGGCAACTGCGGGGCGGCGCCGGCCACCCAGTGCAGATCCCCCGCCTGCAAGCGGCTGCTGAACAGGAGCGGGTGATCATGGCCCTGCGCGACGATCAACACATTGCGCGCCATGTCTTTGTCCACCACATACCAAGGGTCGCCGCTGCCGTTGCGCCGCCCCCCTATCCCCAAGCCCTGACGCTGGCCGAGCGTATAATACATCAGCCCGTCGTGCCTGCCGATCAGCGCGCCGTCAACCGTACGGATCTCCCCCGGTTGCGCGGGCAGATAGCGGCTGAGAAACTTTTTGAAGTTGCGCTCGCCGATGAAACAGATGCCGGTACTATCCTTCTTGGCATGATTCACAAACCCCTGGCGGGCGGCGATCTCCCGGACTTCATGTTTGGTAAGTTCTCCAACAGGAAACAATATTTTCGCCAACTGCGCCTGGCCGAGAGTATAGAGAAAGTAGGTCTGATCCTTGTTACCGTCGCGCGCCTTGAGCAGATGAAATATCCCGTCTCGCTCTTGCACACGTGCATAATGGCCGGTGGCGATCATATCCGCGCCGAGCTCCAGCGCATGATCCAAAAAACTTTTGAACTTGATTTCTTTATTGCAGAGCACGTCCGGATTCGGCGTGCGTCCGGCGCGGTATTCCTCCAGGAAATAACTGAACACCCGCTGCCAGTATTCGGAAGAAAAATTCGCTGCGTGCAGGGCGATGTTGATCTGCGCGCAGACCTGTTTGGCGTCCGCGAAATCCTGCTCGGCGGTGCACGCATCGTCGGCGTCGTCACCCTCCCAGTTCTTCATGAACATCCCGCGCACATCGAAGTCCTGCTGCAGCAACAGCCAAGCCGCGACGGAAGAATCCACGCCGCCGGACAGGCCGACGACGACGCGCAAGTTTTGTTTATCAGTCATCTGGTGTTAAAAATGCGAAGCTGCCGAAAGCGAGCCGAAGCTATTCATCAAAATCCTTTTTGTCCCGCCAGTCCTCAAGTTTCTGAATATAAGGCGGCTGGCCGTTGTCAAGAAACCACGAGTCCACAGCGTATAACTGACCGGTCACAGTGTCACGTATCACCGCCGCCCAGTGAATATCAAATATCCACCTGGCGCGATGCGCGCGTTCCTGCCCCTCGTGCCAGCGCAACAGGCCGTCTTCCTGAAACAATCCGAGATACGTGGTGGTGTTGCTGGATTCGTCTATGCAATCCATCTGTCCGGCCATCCCGCTACCCGCGAAATTGCCGCCAAGATCAGCGGAGGTGCCGTTGAGCGCGCCCACTAATATCTCCATGCGCGCGATCGCGCGGCGCAGCGCGGTACGTTCCTCTTGTGCACTGGCTGCGGCGGGCGTGAACAGCGCCCGGATTTCCTGCCACTGCGTATCAGTAAGCGAGATATCATCGCGCCGGCTGCATTCGAAATCGGAACAAACTATAAATGTCCCCGGCGCGGCCCATGCCGTGCTGTTGCACCACAACACCATACACAACAATGCGGCGCGCCTCATGGCTCAGGCGGCTCCCACCCTTGGGTCCATATCTCCAGCGGCAAGATAAAAGGTTCCGCGCCGTTGTCCAGAAACCAGGAGTCCACGGCAAACAACGCCCCGCTACCGGCCTCGCGTATCACCGCCGTGGTATGCGGCCAGCCGAAAATAAAAAAACCGCGGGTGGCCCGGTCTTCGACACTGTGCCATTTCAACAGCCCGTCTTTGAGCAGCATCGTTAAATAGGTCGTCGTGTTGGTGGACTCATCAATGCAGTCCATCTGACCTTCTATCCCCACACCTTGAAAATTTCTGCCCTTATCGTGTTCCGTGCCGGTGAGCGGTCCGACCATCGCCTCCATAAGACCAATGGCCTGGGCGATGCGCCCCCGCTCCTGCTCCGCATCGAGAGGGGGCGGCAGAAACAGCCGGCGCTCCCGTTGCCACTGTTCGGGTTGCAGGCCCACCACGGTTACACGCTTGCAGGTATGCTCGGAACACACGGAAAAACGCACGGGGACGGGGTCTGTGATGATGTCCGGCCTTACGAAGGTGTCGGCCGGCACCGGCTGCGCCAAGCTGGCGACGCTGACCAACACGATTCGATTCACGCCCCACATGCTGGCGTGCGGATCATTGTATATCCACCAGCAGCGAAAGCGGGTAACGTTGGCCCGCCAGATAATCATCAATGCAGCGCAGCACCAAGGGACTGCGCAACCGGCTGCCCAGCGCCGTCAACTCGTCGCGGCTCAGCCACACCGCCTGCACGATACCCTCATCCAAGGGCCGTCCCACCTCCTCATCATGACAGGTACCGGTAAAACAGACGCGCAGATAGGTAATGCCGGTATGACTGTTTCTCCAGCGATACACGCCGACCAGTGCCGTAGGCTCGAAATGCCAGGCCGTCTCTTCCAGGGTTTCGCGCGTGACCGCCTTAATCAAGCTCTCGTCCTCATCGAGGTGGCCGGCCGGCTGGTTGTAGACACGCTTGCCGTCGGCGTCCTCCTCCACGATAAGGAATCGTCCCTGACGTTCCACCACTGCCGCGACGGTGACATTTGGCTTCCAAATCATATTTGCAAATATATCATAAAAAACGCAGACTTAGAGGTCGGGGACGAAATGTGCAGCACTCAAAAACTTGACTCCCTTGGCAACTCTTATCAGAATCTCTGAAAACCATCCTAACTCACGTCCCATCCGCACAGCCACCCGTGGTCCCTGCACGTTTCTATAAAATATGAATGTAGCCATTATCAGTTTCCTCGCCGTTACAGCGTATTTGATGGCAGGCGTGGGTCTGGGGATGCGTCTTTCCCGTGGCCAAGCGGCGCCATTCGGCAAAACGCGACTGCTGCTCCTGGGGATGGGCGCTGTGATTCTGCACGCCCTGGTGCTGTATCAGGCGATCATCACCCCGCAGGGGACCAATCTCGGATTTTTTAACGCCACCTCACTGCTTACCTGGATGATGGCGCTGTTGCTGCTGCTTGCCGCGCTGGTGAAACCGATAGAAAATCTGGGCATAGCCCTGTTGCCGCTGGCCGCGCTTGCGATGATACTGGCGGCCGTGTTTCCCAGCGACCATATCATGTCGCTGCACACCGGCTTCGGCGGTCTGGATGTCCACATTATTATTTCGGTGCTGGCCTACAGCCTCCTAAGCATCGCGGCGGTGCAGGCCGGACTGCTCGCCATCCAGGACGTTCACCTGCACGACAAACATCCGGGCGGCTTCATCCGCGCCCTGCCGCCGCTGCAAACCGCTGAGAAACTACTCTTTCAAGTGCTGACGGTGGGCTTTATCTTGCTCACCCTGTCACTGCTGACGGGCGCGATCTTTCTGGAGAATATCTTTGCCCAGCACCTGGTGCACAAGACCAGTCTTTCCATCCTGGCCTGGATCGTGTTCGGCATCCTGCTGTGGGGCCGCTGGCGTTCCGGCTGGCGCGGGCGCAGGGCGATACGCTGGACCTTGGGCGGTTTCTTCGTACTGGTGCTTGCTTATATCGGTAGTAAACTGGTGTTGGAGCTAGTGTTGGGAATTAAATGAAACCTGGACACTGGTAGGGAGAGTGCTGTTGTCAATCTATGAATGATATCCCTTTAGGTGTGCTGATCGGCGCACTGGTCTTTCTGATTTTTCTGGCCGCATTCTTCTCCGGCTCCGAGACCGGACTGCTGACCCTCAACCGTTACCGCTTGCGGCATTTGGTCAAGATCAAACATCGTGGGGCGATGCACGCGCAGGCATTGTTGCAGCATACCGATCGCCTGATCGGCCTGCTGATTTTGGGCAATAACTTCGCCAATAATCTGGCCACCGCCATCGCCACCATTATCGGTCTGCAACTGTTGGGAGAGGCGGGCGCCGCCGTCGCGGTGGGCCTGCTTACCATCGTCGGGACCATCTTCACCGACGTAGCGCCCAAGACGCTCGGCGCG
>JAYUCX010000162.1:0-6519 GCA_043740145.1 Gammaproteobacteria bacterium | reverse complement strand
AGGCTGTAGGCCGGCAGGTTCTGGGCCAGCACCACCCCGTTACGGTCGTAGATCAAACCGCGGCCGGGCGGCAGCGCCGCGAGGGTGATACGGTTATTCTGCGAGAGCGTGGTGTAGTGTTCGTGGTAGACGATTTGCAGATATACCAGCCGTACGATGACCAGCGCCATCAAGGAAAGCACGGCCGCCACCGCGACAATCACCCGCCGGTTGAACAGCCGGGCCTCGTGGATGCGATCGCGGATCGAGTTTTCGGGAGCTACGCGGGTGTCTATCATTCACTTGCGACATAGCGGCGGCGCAGATCACGCAGCAGGAAAAACACCCACGGCCATAGCAACATGCTGGTGAGCGCGGGGAGCCAGTATTTCCAACTGCGCGGCGGCTGGCCGATGACCCCTTGCACCCAGAGATTCAGCATCTGCTCCATGATGATGAGCAGCATGACCATGAACGCCTGCTGCCACAACGGAAACAGACGCGCCTGACGGTGCAGTTTGAGGGCGACGTAAGCCACCAGCGCCAGGGCCAGGGCATGTTGTCCCAGCAAGGCGCCGCTTATTACGTCGAGCAATATCCCCATCACCCAGGCGACGCCGACCCCCACCCGCTCGGGCACAGCCAGACACCAGTAAATCACTACCAGCGCCACCCACTCCGGCCGGTACACCTGGGCGGCGGCGGGCATGGGGAGCAGGGTGAGCAGCAACGCGCTCACCAGGCTCAACGTAATCACCCAACCGCCGCCGGTGTAGCGCGCGCTCACTCGATCGGTCCCTCGGTTTCGGGTGGCGGAGAAATCTCCGGAGCAACGAGCGGAGGTTGCGTTACCGGCGCGGAGGGTGCGACGGGCGCAGGCGTTGCGGGTACCGACGGCGCCGTAGACACTGCGGGCGGCGGAGCGGCTGTTACCTTCGGCGGCGCGGGTTCCGTGACGACCAGCAACACCTCGCGGCTGCGTTCGATATGGGCGGCAGGCACGGCGCTGACACGCGCGAACGAGAGGCCGGGCTGGTTTTCCACCGCGACGATGGTGGCGACGGGATAAGAAGGTGGAAAGCGCCCGCCCAAACCGGAGGTGACCAGCAGGTCGCCGACCCGCACGTCGGCATTCTTGGAGATGTAGGGGATATCGAGGCGATTGAACGAACCGGTTCCGACCGCAAGGGCGCGCAGGCCGTTGCGATTGATCTGTACCGGCAGCGCGTGACTGGGATCGGTGATGAGCACCGCGGTGCTGGTGAGAGGTCCGGCATGCAGCACTTGGCCCATCACGCCGTCGGCGTCCAGCAGCGGCTGGCCGGCCTTGACCCCGTCGCGCGAACCCTTGTTAAGCAGGATCTGATGCCGGAACGGGTCCATGTCCACCTGCAGCAGCTCGGCCACCAGCAGGCGTTCGCGGATTTGCAATGACGACTGCAAGAGATCCCTCAGCCGCTGATTTTCGGTCTCCAGGGCGGCGAATTTTTGCAACCGGCCCTTGAGCAGCAGATTCTGCTCGCGCAGTCCGGTGTTTTGATCCAGCAGCGCATTGCGGCTGGACAGGCTTTCGCCGGCCCAGTTACCCGCCCTGGTCGTGAGGTGAACGATATATTGCAGCGGATAGACAGCCAGGGAGAGGCCCGCCCGCACCTCGCCCAGCAGGTGCAGGCGATGGTCTACGGTCATCAGGATGATCGAGGCGGCGCACAAAATGAACAGCCGCAGGCTGGTCGCCGGACCGTAAACAAACAGGGGCTTCATGTGACGCTGAGGGAGGGGAGAGTTCATCGCCTAGTCCGCCCCGTTAATGGCGCCTGGCCTAATCAATAGGATTTCGCACCGCAGGCCGGGTACCCATCAATCGTTCAACAACACCTCGCGGCCGAGCTCGTTGATCATCTCCAGAGCCATCCCGCCGCCGCGCGCCACGCAGGTCAGCGGGTCCTCGGCGATGATCACAGGCAGGCCGGTCTCCTCCATGAGCAGTTTGTCCAGATCCCGCAACAAGGCCCCGCCGCCGGTGAGCACCATACCTCGCTCCGCGACATCGGCGCCCAGTTCCGGCGGGGTCTGCTCCAGCGCGGTGCGCACGGCGCTGACGATACCGGACAGCGGTTCCTGCAGAGCCTCGAGGATCTCGTTGCTGTTTAAGGTGAAACTGCGCGGTACGCCCTCGGCCTGATTGCGGCCCCACACCTCGATCTCGCGCACCTCGTTGCCGGGAAAGGCCGCGCCGATCTTGTGTTTGATGTCCTCTGCGGTCTGCTCGCCGATCAGGCTGCCGTAATTGCGGCGTACATAATTGATGATGGCTTCATCAAAGCGGTCTCCGCCGATGCGCACCGAGGCCGAGTAAACAACACCGTTGAGGGAGATGATGGCCACCTCGGAGGTGCCGCCGCCGATGTCCAGCACCATCGAGCCCCGCGCCTCGCCGATCGGCAGGCCCGCGCCGATGGCCGCCGCCATGGGCTCTTCGATCAAATAGACCTCGCGGGCCCCGGCCCCGGCGGCGGCTTCCTTGATCGCACGCCGCTCCACCTGGGTGGAACCGCACGGGACGCTCACCAGCACCCGCGGGCTCGGGCGTAAGAACTTGTTTTTATGTATCTTATGGATAAAGTGCTGCAACATCTTCTCGGTCACGGTGAAGTCGGCGATCACGCCGTCTTTGAGGGGGCGGATGGCGCTGATACTGCCGGGCGTGCGGCCCAGCATGCGTTTGGCCTCCATGCCCACGGCGAGGATGGTCTTCGGCCCCTGCGAGCCGCGCTCCAGGCGGATCGCAACCACCGAAGGCTCGTTGAGAACAATACCTTGGCCACGCACATAGATCAGGGTGTTGGCGGTGCCCAGGTCAATAGAGAGGTCGTTGGAGAAGAGACCTCGGAAACGTCCAAGCATCAGCAGATAATCCTTTATTGAGTAAATGCTCTACTGTATCAATGCAGGGGGATTTGGGCAAGCTGCCAAAGTATGATAAGGTTTTACGCCTTGAACACTTGACAACAGCCGGGAGTAGATTCATGACCTTAGCCGCCTCCGACATAGAGAAGATCGCCCACCTGGCGCGGCTCTCCATCAGCCCGCAAGACATTCCCAGCTACGCGCGTAATCTCTCGAATATCATCGGGTTGGTTGAGCAGATGAACAGCGTGGATAGCGCGCAAGTCGCGCCCATGGCTCACCCGCTGGACATGCCTGCGCGCCTGCGCCCAGACGAAATCACCGAGACCAACCAGCGCGAGGAGTTCCAGGCGATTGCGCCTGCGGTCGATGCCGGGCTGTATCTGGTGCCGAAGGTCATAGAATAAGATTCACGCCAAGACGCAAAGATCGCTAAGAAAATAAATACCTTGGCGTCTTAGCGTCTTGGCGTGAGACGTAAGGATTACAATGCACACAAAGACTCTTGCCGAACTCTCCCGCGCGCTCCATCAGCGCGAGATCTCCAGTGTAGATCTGACGCGCGCCTATCTTGAGCGCATCGCGCGGCACAATTCCGCACTCAATTGTTACATCAGCGTCACAGCGGAACAGGCCTTAGCGCAGGCGCGCGCGGCGGATGCGCGCATCAAGCGAGGTAACGGCGGACTGCTCACCGGCATCCCCATCGCGCAGAAAGACATCTTTTGCACTAAGGGTGTGAAGACCAGTTGCGGCTCCAAGATGCTTGACAACTTCATCGCCCCGTATGACGCAACCACGGTCGAGCGTTTTAATCAGGCCGGCGCGATCATGCTCGGCAAGACCAACATGGATGAATTCGCCATGGGTTCCTCCAACGAGACCAGTTACTACGGCCCGGTGAAAAATCCGTGGGATCTCGCCGCCGTACCCGGCGGATCTTCGGGCGGTTCTGCCGCGGCCGTGGCCGCACGTCTTGCTCCCGCCGCGACAGGCACCGACACCGGCGGCTCCATCCGCCAACCGGCGGCGCTGTGCAACCTCACCGGCTTGAAGCCAACGTACGGCAGAGTGTCGCGCTACGGTATGATCGCGTTCGCCTCCAGTTTGGATCAGGGCGGCCCGATGGCCCGGAGCGCGGAGGACTGCGCCCTGCTGTTGCAAGTGATGGCGGGCTTTGACCCGCGTGACTCCACCAGCGTAGATCGTCCCGTGCCCGACTACTCGGCGGCTCTCAATGAACCCATCAAAGGTTTGCGTATCGGCCTACCCAAAGAATATTTTTCCGAGGGTCTCGACGCAAACGTCGCCGCCGCCATTAACACGGCGGTCAAGGAATATGAAAAACTCGGTGCGACCGTTAAAGAGATCAGCCTGCCCAACACCCATCTCGCCGTGCCGACCTATTACGTAATTGCCCCCGCGGAATGTTCATCTAATCTGTCACGCTTCGACGGCGTGCGCTTCGGCTACCGCTGCAAAGACCTCAGGGATCTCGAAGATTTGTACAAACGCTCGCGCGGCGAAGGGTTCGGCGCCGAGGTCCAACGCCGCATCATGATCGGCACCTATGTATTGTCCGCCGGTTACTACGACGCTTATTATCTCAAGGCGCAAAGACTGCGCCGTCTCATCAGCGACGATTTCAAAAGGGCCTTTGCCGAAGTGGACGTCGTCATGGGACCGACCTCGCCCACGCCAGCCTTCAATCTCGGCGAGAAGGCCGGCGACCCGGTGACCATGTATCTGTCCGATATCTACACCATCGCCGCCAACCTCGCCGGGCTGCCCGCCGCTTCGATCCCGGCGGGTTTTGTGGGCAAGCGTCCGGTGGGCTTACAGATCGTCGGCAATTATTTCGACGAAGCGCGCTTATTGAACGTCGCGCATCAATATCAACAGGTCACTGATTGGCATACACGCATGCCACAGGGTTTTGAGTAAAACAAGTATGGAATGGGAAACTGTCATCGGGCTTGAAATACACGCCCAGCTTGCGACAAAGAGTAAAATCTTTTCCGGCGCGCCGATCGCCTATGGAGCGCCGCCCAACACGCAGGCCTGCGCGGTGGATCTCGGCCTGCCGGGCGTGCTGCCGGTGCTCAATGAGGCAGCGGTGCGCATGGCAGTGAAGTTTGGTCTCGCAGTCGGCGCCAGGATTGCGCCGCGCTCGATTTTTGCGCGTAAAAATTATTTCTACCCAGATCTCCCCAAGGGCTACCAGATCAGCCAATACGAACTGCCGGTCGTTGCGAGTGGTCATATCGAGATCGAACTCGAAGACGGCAGTGCGAAGACCATCGGCATTACCCGCGCGCATCTCGAAGAAGACGCCGGCAAATCGCTGCACGAAGACTTCCACGGTATGACGGGGATAGACCTCAATCGCGCCGGCACGCCGCTCTTGGAGATCGTCTCCGAACCCGATATGCGCTCCGCCAAAGAGGCGGTCGCCTACATGAAAAAAATCCACTCGCTGGTACGTTATCTGGAAATTTGCGACGGCAATATGCAGGAAGGTTCGTTCCGTTGCGACGCCAATGTCTCGGTGCGACCCAAGGGTCGGGAAAAATTCGGCACGCGCGCGGAATTGAAAAATATCAATTCATTTCGCTTTGTCGAGAAGGCGATCAACTACGAAGTGCAGCGCCAGATCGAATTACTGGAGGGTGGCGGCACGGTCGTGCAGGAGACGCGCCTGTATGACTCGGACAAGGACGAAACACGCCCGATGCGTTCCAAGGAGGAGGCGAACGACTATCGCTACTTCCCCGACCCCGATTTACTGCCGCTGGAAATCGAGAGCGCCTTTATTGAACAGGTCAGGAAATCTTTACCCGAACTGCCGGACGAGAAGAAGCGGCGCTTTATGAGCGAGCATAGCTTGTCGGCCTACGAGGCGGGCGTGCTCACCGCCAGCCGCGAGGTGGCCGATTATTATGAGGCCAGCCTGCACGCCAGCGGCGGTGAAGCGAAACTGTGCGCCAACTGGGTGATGGGCGAATTGCTGGGCGCGTTGAACAAGGACAATCTCGACATCACGGCCAGCCCGATCAGCCCGCAACAACTCGGCGGCATGGTGCGGCGCATCAGTGACAACACGATCTCCGGCAAGCTCGCCAAGCAAGTCTTCGAGGCTATGTGGAAGAAGGAAGGCGACGCCGATGCCATCATCGAAAAGAAAGGGCTCAGACAGGTCACCGACACGGGCGCGATTGAAAAGGTGATCGAAGCGGTGATGGCGCAGTTTCCCGAGCAACTCGCCCAGTATCGCAGCGGCCAGGACAAGCTGTTCGCGTTTTTTGTGGGCCAGGTGATGAAGATGAGCCAAAGCAAGGCCAACCCGGCGCAGGTGAATGCGCTGCTGAAGGAAAAGCTCAAACCTTGAGAGTGTGGTCATGAAATGTGAAATGGCTTCACATGCGGACTAAATCCAGGAGGTGGGGAAGTTGTCCGGACTGCTGAAGGATTATCACCCGCCCGGGACAGCACCAGGCACGCTCAGCGCGGTGCAGGGCGAGGACGCCCGGCCCAGGATTCATTTGCTGGAATACCGGGGAGAGCAGGTAAACGCCGTGGAGCTCGCCGATACGGCGCAACTCGCCGCGCTGCTTGCCGACGGGCATCCGG
>JAYUCX010000161.1:0-6562 GCA_043740145.1 Gammaproteobacteria bacterium | reverse complement strand
ATAACCGTATCACCCTCGCGGCGCTGCCGCCCGGCCGCGGTTTGATCTACGACCGTAACGGGGTGGTGCTGGCCCAGAACCTGCCGGCCTACAGCCTGGAGATCGTCCCCGAACAGGTCCCCGATCTGGACGCGACCCTGGTTGCCCTGCAGGAAATCGTCGCCCTTACAGATGCCGACATCAAGCGCTTCCGCAAGGCGCTCACGCAAAAGCGCAGCGCCAAAGGCGTGCCGCTGCGTTTTCGTCTGAGCGAGGAAGAGGTCGCGCGCTTCGCGGTCAACCGCCCGCGTTTTCCCGGTGTGGACGTGGCGGCCGGTCTCTCCCGCCATTATCCCTTGGGGGCATTGGGTGTGCACGCGATCGGTTATGTAGGCCGGATCAGCGAAGACGAGCTTGACGATTTGGACACCTCTAATTACAGCGGCACTACCCACATCGGCAAGACCGGCGTGGAAAAATCGTACGAAGAAATTCTCCACGGCCGGGTGGGATTCGAGCAGGTAGAAACTAACGCCCAGGGGCGCAGGCTCAGGGTCTTGGAGAGCATGCCGCCCCAGGCCGGGCAAAACCTCCATCTTAATATGGATGCCCGCCTGCAGGCTGTCGCCGAGCAGGCGCTGGGACAGAATCGCGGCGCGGTGGTGGCGCTCGATCCGCGCGACGGGTCGGTGCTGGCGTTCGTCAGCATGCCGGGCTATGACCCTAACCCGTTCGTCAACGGTATCGATAGCAAGAGCTATGACGCCCTGCACAATTCACCCGATCAACCCTTGTACAATCGCGCGCTACGTGGCGCTTACCCGCCCGGCTCCACGATCAAACCCTTTGTCGGCTTGGGCGGGCTGGAGATGAAAGAGATCACCCTCGACCAAAATGTTTTCTGCCCCGGCTTTTATACCCTCAAGGGACAAGCGCACCAGTATCGTGACTGGAAACGCGGCGGTCACGGCACGGTCAGCCTCGACAAGGCCATCGTCGAGTCCTGTGATGTGTATTTCTACACCTTGGCGCATGCCCTCGGCATAGACCGGCTGCACGATTTTTTGACCCGCTTCGGCTTCGGCGTCAAGACCGGCATAGACGTCACAGGGGAACTGGAGGGCCTTATACCCTCACCGGAATGGAAACGCCGTGTCCATAACCAGCCCTGGTATCCGGGCGAGACGCTGATCGCCGGGATCGGCCAGGGCTACACCCTGGTGACGCCTCTGCAACTGGCGGTGGCCACCGCCACCCTCGCCAATCGCGGCAAGCGCTGGCTCCCCGCGCTGGTCAAGGCGGGCGAGGACTCTGTCAGTCACGCTCTGACCCCCTTGGCCGGCGATCCTCTGGAGCAAGTCCCCATCGTCAACCCCGCACATTGGCAGAGCGTGATCGATGCGATGGTGCGGGTGGTGCATAGCGAGCACGGCACCGCCCGCAAGATCGGCCTCGATGCACGCTACACCATCGCCGGCAAGACCGGTACGGCGCAGGTGTTCGGCGTCAAACAGGATGAAAAATATGTGCAGGAGAAGGTCGCCGAGCGGCTCCGCGATCACGCCCTGTTTATCGCCTTTGCCCCCGCCGACGATCCACGCATCGCCGTCGCCGTGATCGTCGAGAACGGCAGCCACGGTTCCACCGTCGCCGGGCCGGTGGCACGCCAGGTGATGGACCGGTATTTTCTCGACAACCCGTTATGACGGACAATATATACACTGCGGAGGACGCAGAGAAATACTAAGCAATAGTTTCTCCTCCGTGGTGAAGCTTTTTCACCGCAGAGGGCGCAGAAGACCGCTTTATGACACAGATCGGCCACAAACCTAAAACTGAAACACGTTCGGGAAAACTGCGCATCGGCGATGATTGGAACGCCATCACTATTATCGCCTTGTCTCAGAATAATCCGCTTAAGACCGTGGCCGAATTTGTGGAAAACAGTATTGACGCGCACGCCAAAAATATCACCCTCATTCGCGGCAAAGAGCAGGGCGAGCATTATTTGATTGTGAGCGACGACGGCGACGGCATTCCCAAAGACAATCAAGGCTTGCCAAACTTCAAATACGTCGCCACCCATAGAAGACGGAGGTACTCTTGAAGACAAACACAGTGAGATCGTTCGGTTCCAGGCCCCGGCTCAGCCGGGGCTCACGCGCATTAAGGTAACAGTGGTGCAGGATGCGGTGCACTATACAGCGGAAGCCCTTGTCACGGTCACGGCCGAGTTGTTTCCTCCGGCCAAAGAAGGCGCTGCATCTAAAGAAGGCTTGCCCGCTTACACCTTTCAGCGCGCGCCGGGGGAATTGTGGCGCTCGTGTTATCAGGCCGATCAGAACGTCATCGCCATCAACAACGGGCATCGCGATTTTGTCTATGCCTCGCGCAATAAACCGTTGCTGCTGCGTTATATCAGCCATTTATTCGCCAAGGAACTGGTCTATAAAAATTTCCCTGGCATGCCCGCCTCGGAATTGCTGGAGCGTATGATTGAATTGTCGCTCTATAGCGAGGAGCATCTTAAATAATTCCCTAAGGAGATTCCCGCGTTGCAAGATGGATGGCCTGCCGGGCGACATCGGCCAGATGGCCTATCTGCTCCGGCGTAATTACATACGGCGGTATGAAGTAAATCACGTCGCCGAGCGGCCGTAACAGCACGCCTTGTTCCAGTGCGTGACGATACACGGATAAACCGCGCCGCTCTTGCCATGGATAGGGTGTGCGTGTGGTCTTGTCCTTAATCATTTCAACGGCGAGGATCATCCCGCGCTGCCGCACTTCCGCGACGTGCGGGTGATCTTCAAAACGCGCTGTCGCATCAGCCATATGCTTGGCCAGCTTGCGATTGTTCTCCAGAACCTTATCCTGCTCGAAAATATCCAGCGTCGCCAACGCCGCGCGGCAGGCGAGCGGATTGCCGGTGTAACTGTGCGAGTGCAGAAAGGTCTTGAGCGTAGCGTAATCATGGTAAAAGGCCTGATAAATCTCGTCCGTCGTGAGCACGGCGGAGAGCGGCAGATAGCCACCCGTCAAACCTTTCCCAATGCAGAAAAAGTCCGGCGTGATGTTCGCCTGCTCGCACGCGAACATTGTTCCCGTGCGCCCAAAGCCCACCGCGATTTCATCGGCGATGAGATGCACGCCGTAGCGATTACAAGCCTCGCGCAACAACGTTAAATACACCGGATCATACATGCGCATCCCGCCCGCGCACTGCACCAAGGGCTCGACTATCACCGCGCACGTTTCATGCGCGTGCTTCTCTAAAGCCTGTTCCATGTGCGTGAACAGGCGCGTTGAATAAGCGGCGCAGGACTCGCCTGCCTCACGGTAAAAACAGTCCGGTGAGGGCACGCTGATGGTCTGCATCAACAGTGGCGCATAGATCTCTTTATAAAGCGCGACATTGCCGGCCGCCAGCGCACCCAAGGTTTCCCCGTGATAGCTGTTGGTCAACGTGATGAATTTGGTTTTATTTGTCTGGCCTGCATTGCGCCAGTAGTGGTAGCTCATCTTGAGCGCAATCTCCACCGCCGCCGAGCCGCTGTCGGCATAAAAGCAGCGCGTGAGCCCTGCGGGTGCAAGCCGAATCAATCGTTCTGAAAGCTCAATGACAGGCTCGTGAGTAAAGCCGGCAAGCAGCACGTGCTCCAATTGATCTAATTGATCGCGTAACGCCGCGTTGATGCGCGGATTACAGTGACCGAACAGGTTCACCCACCACGAACTAATCGCGTCGAGGTAAAGCTTGCCGTCGTAGTCTTCCAGCCACACGCCTTGCGCGCGTTTGACAGGGATGAGCGGGAACTGCTCGTGATCCTTCATCTGCGTGCAGGGGTGCCACAGCCGCGCAAGATCACGGCGCAGTAAATCAAGGTTGTTCACCCGGCTATTGTGATGCGCATCAAGACGGGCGGCAACTGTGTCATGCACAAATCCCGAACGGGAGCGCGTAACGAGGTCGCGGTGCGCGCAGCGCTCCGTGACACAGGAATGGTCTGCAGGACTTTTTCAAAAACCTGTTAGTGGCGCGTCTTCAGCCAGCGCGCGATCTCTTCTTCCGGCATCGGGCGGCCGATGAAGTAACCCTGGGCCTCGTCGCAGCCGAACTCGGTGAGACGCTCCAGCGTTTCTTTGTTCTCCACGCCCTCGGCCACCACCATGAGGCCGAGGTTGTGGGCGAGGTCTATCGTGGAGCGCACGATCGTCGCCGAGTCGGCATTCGAAATCATGTCGAGCACAAACGACTTGTCAATTTTGACGGCCGTGACCGGCAGCTTCTTCAGGTAGGCAAGCGAGGAGTAGCCGGTGCCGAAGTCGTCAATGTAGATGCGTATCCCCAGGTCACTCAGCTCGTTCAGGATGTCGAGCGCGCGCACCGGGTCCTCCATCAACGCGCTCTCGGTGATCTCGAACTCGATCATGTTGGCCTCCATGGCGCGGCTGATGAGCAGCGTCTCGACCTTCTTTCCCAGCGCCGGGTCGAGCATGTTGCGCACCGACAGGTTGACGGCGACCGGCACGCGCCAGCTGAACTCACGCCACCTCCAGGCCTGCTGCACGGCCGCCTCCAGCACATTCAACATGAGCGGGTGGATGAGCCCGCTCTTTTCGGCCAGCGAGATGAATTCGTCCGGCGGCACGTGCCCCAGTTCCGGATGTTCCCAGCGCGCTAGTGCCTCCACGCCGCACACCGCGCCGTTACGCAGGTTCACCTTGGGCTGGAAATGCAGGACAATCCGGCTGTTGCCGATGGCCGTGCGCAGTTCGCCCATGAGCAGCAGGTGTTTCGGGCTCGACGGGTCGCGCAGCGGGTCGTATATGGAGAGCGGCGCGCCGTCGCGCCGCGCGAGTGAAAGCGCCACATCCGCGTGCTGCAGGAGTTGGCGGGGGTTGTCGCCGTGCTCGGGCGCGAGGGCGGCGCCGAGACGCAGGCTTAGTTCGAGCGGGAAACCGGTCACGTCGAGCGGCTGTTCGAAGGCCGCGAGAATCGCCCGTCCGCGCGCCAGGGCATCCTCATGTCCGCACGGGTAGAGCAGCAGCGCGAACTCGTCGGCCCCGACGCGCGCCGCCATGTCGGTGCCGTGCAATTGTTTGAGCAATTGCACGGCCACCTGCTGCAGGAACATATCGCCGTTGTCGTGCCCGATGGCCTCGTTCACCTCGCGGAAGCGGTTGATATTCAGCATGAACAGCGCGAAGCCTTGCCGGTCGCGTTGCGCGTCGGCGTAAGCCTGTACGAGCCGCTCCTGGAGATGCACGAGGTTCGGCAGTTCGGTGAGCGGGTCGAAGTAGGCGAGGTAACGCACGCGCTCCTCCGCGCGGTGATGCGCACGCCGCGCCTCCGCCTCATCGAGCGCGTGCCCGACCGCCGACACCAGGCGCGCCATGCGGTCCTTTATGATGTAGTCCTGCGCGCCCGCTTTTATGGCGGCCACGGCCATGTCTTCGCCGATCGTGCCCGTGGCGATGATAAGCGGGATATCCAACCCCTTCTCCTGTACGATCCGGAGGGCGTCGAGCCCGCTGAATCGCGGCATCGCGTAATCGGAGATCACGATGTCCCAGGTCTGGCCGTCGAGCGCGCGGCGCAGCGCATCGGGAGTGTCCACGCGCTCGGCCTGCGGGGTGTAGCCGCCGCGGCGCAGTTCGCGCAGAATAAGTTCGGCGTCGTCCGCCGAATCTTCCACGATCAGGAGGCGCAGTATCTTAGGCATGACTTGTTTTCCTTCAGTGCGGTCCAGGGGCGGGCGGCGACTCGTTCAGCACCAGCCAATAGAGCCCCAGTTGCCTGACGGCCTCCATGAACTGGTTGAAGTCCACCGGCTTGCGGATGTAGCTGTTGGCGCCGAGGCGGTAACCGTTGACCAGATCCTGCTCTTCCTTCGAGGAAGTCAGGATCACCACCGGCAGCAGGCGGGTGCGTTCATCGGCGCGCAACCGCTTGAGTACCTCCATGCCGTCCACCTTCGGCAGCTTGAGGTCCAGCAGGGCTACGGCCGGCTTCTGACACGGGTCGCGGCTGGCGTACACTCCCCGGCAGAACAGGTAATCGAGCGCCTCCGCGCCGTCGCGCGCCACAGTTATCTCGTTGAGGATATTGTTCTTACGCAGCGCCCGCAGGGTGAGCGCCTCGTCGTCGGGGTTGTCCTCCACCAGCAGAATGGTTCTGTCGTTCATGGTTTCCTCCTCGTGATCGGTAGCGTTTCAGAGCGTGAAGTAGAGAGTGGCGCCTTGGTTCACGGCGGATTCCGCCCAGACCCGTCCGCCGTGGCGGTGCGCGATGCGCTGCACGGTGGCGAGCCCGATGCCGGTGCCGGGAAATTCGTCCATGGCGTGCAGCCGCTGGAAGGCGCCGAACAGCTTGTGCGCGTACTGCATGTCGAAGCCGGCGCCGTTGTCGCGCACGAAATAGACCGGTTTGCCGTTCTCCTGCGTCGCGCCGAACTCGATCCGGGCGCGCTCTTGTTTGCCGGTGAATTTCCATGCGTTGGAGAGCAGGTTCGTGAGCAGCACCTCCAAGAGCTTGGCGTCGCCTGCGGCGACGAGGCCCGGCTGAATGACGACCTCCACC
>JAYUCX010000160.1:0-6563 GCA_043740145.1 Gammaproteobacteria bacterium | reverse complement strand
TCAACGCGAACGTCGTGCCGCGCATCCTGCAAGACTACGGCAACGACGTGGTGCTCAACGCCGGTTCGGCCATCTTCGATCATCCGCAAGGTCCGGCGGCGGGGGTGCGTGCGATGTTCGCGGCCATGCACAGCGCAGGTTATGGCTAACACGTTGGATGACCCCCCCCCGCGCGCGGCGCTCATCGAGATAGCGCGGGACTTTCATGCGCGCGGCTGGATGGCGGGCACCGCGGGCAACCTCAGCGTGCGCGAGGATGACGGCAGTTTTTGGATCACCGCCAGCGGCAAACCCAAAGGCCGCTTGGAGGAAAACGATTTCCTGTTGGTGGCTATCGCCGACGGCAAGATCATAGAGCACAGCGGCAACGCCAAACCTTCCGCGGAGACCGCCATACACCGCAGCCTGTATCAGTGTTTTCCGGAGGCGTGCGCCTGTCTGCACGTGCACAGCGTGGACGCCTGTCTCGCCGCGGCGCATGCCCCCGCCAATGCCGACTCATTGCCCTTGCCGCCCCTGGAAATGCTCAAGGGTCTGGGCGTTTGGGACGAGCACCCGCAGGTGAGTTTGCCACTGTTTGAAAATTTTCTCGATGTCGCCAGGATCGCCGATGCCATCGCCACACGTTTCAAAACCACAGCGCCACAAGTCCCCGCCTTGATGGTGCGCGGCCACGGCATCACCGTGTGGGGCGGCGGTCTGCAAGAGACGTACAATAGGGTCGAGGTCATGGAATTCATCATGAGTTATCTGGCGCGGGGTTAACCGTGCGAATGAATTCGCACCTACACATGGAATGAACATCATCCTCGCCAACCCTAGAGGCTTTTGCGCCGGCGTGAGCCGTGCGATAGACATCGTAGAGCGCGCCCTCGATATATTCGGCGCACCGATCTATGTGCGCCACGAAGTCGTGCACAATAAATTCGTGGTGGAGGGTTTGCGCACGCGCGGCGCGGTGTTTGTGGATGAGTTACACGAAGTCCCGGACGACGGCCGCGTCATCTTCAGCGCCCACGGCATCTCGCGGGCGGTGCGCGAAGAGGCGGCGCGGCGCGGCCTCAAGGTGTTCGATGCGACCTGCCCGCTGGTCACCAAGGTGCACATGGAGGTGCTGGGACATTACCGCGAAGGGCGCGAATGTATTTTAATCGGCCACGCCGGCCATCCCGAAGTGGAAGGCACGCTCGGGCAATACAACAAACCCGAAGAACTGGGCCGGATGCACTTGGTGGAAACAGTTGAGGATGTCGAAAAACTTCAGGTCAAAAACCCCAACGCGCTCGCCTTTGTCACCCAGACCACACTCTCCATGGACGACACCGCGCGGGTAATTGACGCTTTGCGTGCGCGCTTTCCTTCGATTATTGGCCCCAAGAAGGACGACATCTGCTACGCCACCCAAAACCGCCAGGACGCGGTCAAAGAACTTGCACAGCGCTGCGATGTGGTGCTGGTGGTCGGCTCGCCCAACAGCTCCAACTCGAATCGCCTCAAGGAACTCTCCGACAAGCTCGGCACGCCCGCCTATCTGATAGACAGCGCGCAGGACATCCGCCGCGAGTGGTTAACTGGTAAAACGTCGGTAGGCGTAACGGCAGGCGCCTCGGCGCCGGAGGTTTTGGTGCGCGAGGTGGCCAATCATCTTGGACGCTGGGGAGCTTTGAGTACTGAAGAAAGCACAGGCCGAGTGGAAAATGTGGTGTTTCCCCTGCCCAGGGAATTACAGTAGCTGTTTTGCACCGTGCCCGACGGTTCTTATTCGATGGCTATTCCCGATTTAGCCGGGTCGTGGGCGCTGATGATGGTGCTGACCGCAACGCTCTGAGCGGCGTTGTTTTGATCCGTCCATTGGATGGTGACGGTAGCCAGTTTGAAGGGAGGGTATGCAGGGGCGGGTGAGGGCGCCGTGGTCGTGGCAGATCTTCCATACGTGGGCGACAGGGCGGTGTTGGGGTAATAATAGTTAGCAACGGTCCAGCTCCGGGTATAGTCAACGTTGGAAATCGTTACCGTTCCGCTGGCCAACGTCCCGCCGGCATTAGCGTCGATGTCTCGGTAGGCAATTCTTCCAGTTGTGGTCGGCAAGACCTCATAGTGGCGCAAATCCGCGATTTTTTCCTCGGCGAGACGCGCCGCGATGGCGCGCTCCTTGGCGCCCGCGCTGTATTCAAACACGGTGGCTTGAAATCTCGCTATGGCGGCGAAGCCGACCGCCAGCACAGCGAGCGCAATCAGCACCTCGATCAGGCTGAAGCCCCGTGTGTCATGACGCAAGTGGCGCATTGTCAGGATACCGGTCTTTGATAGGCGTCCAGCCAGCCGCCCGGCACTTTGGCGAAGCCGCCCGTGTTGTTGCCTTGATGAATAATATTGGAGAGATCCCGATAACGCACAGTGTAATTGCCGGCTCCAATATCAATATCATGATCGGAAACAATCCCCCCCCACAAAGTGGGCCCGCCAACAAGTGAGACTCCCCCGGTTCCTTTCATATAAATCAGTCCATAAAAGTTGTCGTTACTGTTCATCGTAAAATTTCCCTCCACCACAATAATGGCCGGGGCCTCGGCGCTCCCAATGGGCTTTCCAATGTCGCAATTGCCCGTCACCCAAAATAGTCCGGACGAAGCGCCGGTGAGGCCTGTGCAATCCGCCAGCACAGTGGATTTGTCTTTGATGGTGCTGGCTTCGGAGCTGGGAACGCCAAAGATGTGCTTGAATAGGTCGGTTGGGAACCGGCGGGGGTCGTTGATCGGGTAAAGAGAAGCATTTTGCACAATGTCCCCGCCGCCGGGGGGGTAGTTATTTTTGTCAGTCAACTTGTTTGGTATTCCGTTTGTTGTTCCGGTACAGTCCGAGCCCGGCACGCAGGTTTGCGCGCTGCCCGTCACGCCCAAGGCGCCGCCTGACCATACGGACAGTGGCTTGCCCGCCCCCAAGGGCGGGTAAAATGATGCCGCCGGTGTTGGATTTCCGTATACCCCGATGTTGCCCTTGAGTTCGACTTTCCCCAGTGCGGCGAGCGGGCTGGACGGCATATTAATATTAACAAAGAAGAAATACTGCACAATCTGCTGGATGACGGCGCTGCCCGCCAGCGGATCAGAGTTGGGGGTTGCCGAAGCGAGGACAATAATCCTGGGTTGGGGCTTAACATCCTCCACGGCGCCGCTTACGCTTTCTGTGAGGTAATAAACGGCGGTGGTGTAGGGGCTGGGGCTGCCGGGCAGGCTGATTTGATTGGGTGCGGTATATTTAAGCCAGGTATTGCCGTAGCGGTTGGTCTGGCCATCACCGCAGGGCAAGGCGGTTTCCAAAGTGGTGCAGAATGTCCAGCGCGGCGTGGCGGCGTTGTTACGCCACCCTGCCTGGCTTGTCGGGATTGCTAGACAGTTCGGGTCCGGGGGGTCCTGGGGTGCTGGACAGTCCGAGTCAATTTTGGGCAGATTGGCGTTGAGATAGGCGATGCCTTGCTCGATACCCGCCTGCGCGGCCTCGTGCGCGGTCAGCGTGCGCACGTCGTTGGCGGAGATGCGCTGCTCCAGGCCGCTCACCCTGGCGACAGTGAAGGTCATGATGGTAACGGCGATCAACAGCACCAGTGAGATCGCCAGCGTCGCCATGCCGCACTGGCGTTTGAGCGTTGGAATGGCGCGAAAATGTGCTGTTAGCATGACGGCCGCCTTATGTCCGGGATTAGGGTTGATATAAGTCATTTTGCACGCGCACCGTGTCTTGCAGGGTGCGGCTCACTGCAGTGTCCTTGCGCAGCCGTCCTGACAAGGTGATGGTCACCGTACGCACGGCGATGCTGGCGCCGCCCGCGACCCCGTCAATATCCACGTTCCTGGAGGAGCGCGCGAAGGTGAGGCCGGTGATTTCCGTGGTCACCGTATCATTGATGTCTTCCCAGCCGGTCTCTGCGCAGGTCTTGCCTTCTTGGCGGGTTTCCACCGCGCCGCTTCTCCGGCGGAAACCAAAGCGCTCATCGTCACCCGATGGAGAGGTGGTTTCGACGCCGTTGCCGTTCCTGTCATAGCTGAAGGTGATGCAGGAGTTGGCGGGTTCCGAGCCATAGTTGCTGGGGGCATCCAGTGTGAAGGGGTTGGTATTTGAGGTCCCGGATCCAATGGCGAAGGAGGCATTACCCCAATACCCGGCGCGTTTGAGATCGCGCGTCATCAAGCTCATGACGGCCTGCAGTTCCTGGTTCAGCCTGGCCATTTTAAGGGTGTCGCCGCCAGCCTTTACATTATGCGCAAACATCGTCGTCACGCCCGCCAATACCACCAGGCCCACGGTGATGGAGACCATCAGCTCCACCAGGCTGAAGCCGGACGCGCGGCGCTGGACAGGTCTCAGCATGATCCCGAGCTCGGTTTGTAATCAGGCACGTTGTCGGAGCAAATGCGCACGCGCCCCGGGTTGCTGACGATGACCCCAACCGTGCCGATAGCGGCGGAGGTCAGGGATGCGGTGCCCTGATTGGCGGTTCCCCGCCGCGGATCGAAGGCGACATTACCGGATGCAAAGGTGTTGTTGCTCAAAGTGACGTTTCTGAAATCCGTGCCCGGCACCACCTTCCGCACGTTACCCACGGTGCAGTTGTCGGGCGCCGAGCTGCAGTTGCAGGGGCTGGAGGTATCATCGTCCATGCCGTAGCACCAGGTGCTTGTGCCGGTGAAATAAACGGTCACATCCTTGTTTTGGCGGATAGCCTCGCTGCGCGCGTACTGGAGATCGCTATAGAGTTGTTCCACCGCCCCGGTCAGACGCCTTTTATCCAGCGTGCTCTGGAATGCGGGGATGCCTATGGTAAGCAAAATCGCGAGAACCGCAACCGCCACCATCAGCTCTACCAAGGTAAAGCCCGAGTTTTGTCGCACTGCTTGCATGGCAAGACCTCTTGTTAAAATCTATAGTAGTTGAGCGGGCCACGGATTAATATACTCTTATCATACCGCCTGTCGGCGTCCGGCTGCCGTTGGTCGGAAAGGGATCGCCAAGTCTCGTCCGGCTTGGCATAAAGAGGGCACCAGGAATAACTTAAGGAGCTTGTGTATGAAGAAACAGCGGCTGGGATTTACTCTGATTGAGTTGATGATTGTGGTCGCCGTGGTCGGCATCCTAGCGGCGATTGCTTATCCCTCTTACCAGGATTCGGTGCGCAAGGGACGGCGCGCGGAGGCGATTACCGCGCTTTATGGAATCCAGTTGGCGCAGGAAAAGTGGCGGGCGAATAACACCACGTACACCGGCACCTTGGGAACGGGTGGTTTGGGGTTCATCAGTGCCAGCGTCCCCAGCAGCGGCACGGCCTATTATGATTTGGCGATCACCGCTAATTCGACCACGGGCTTCACGGCAACGGCCACCGCGAAGTCCACGGGCGGGCAAAATCAGGACAAGGCCAGCGGCGTGTCGTGCGCGACTTTAACGATTGATCAGGGTGGCCCCGTTTATGGCACCTCGCCCAACCAGTCTGCCTGCTGGGGGAAGAATTAATCCCCAAAGTGCAACGTATTCATACTTAACCTTTCTGCCCGAGCTTAACCGACACGCTTGCAATGCCTGATTGCCTCATCATCGGCGGCGGCGTCATCGGCCTGATGACCGCCCGCGAACTTGCCCATGCAGGCATGCGGGTCACCGTGCTGGAGCGCGGCAAGACCGGCCGGGAGGCGTCCTGGGCGGCGGGCGGGGTTCTTTCCCCTTTGTATCCCTGGCACTATCCCGAGGCGGTCAACACGCTGGCCCTCTGGGGTCAACGGCGTTACGCCGCGCTCGCACGGGAACTGCTGGACGAGACCGGGATAGACCCGGAATATATCCGCAGCGGCCTGCTGATTCTGGATGAAACAGAGCAGTCCGCCGCTCAGGATTGGGCCGGTGAGCACAACGCCCCCCCGGAGATCCTCGACACCGACACCCTGCGTACACTCGAGCCGGAACTGGCTCCGCGTCCAGGTTCTGCGCTGCTGTTCCCTGAGGTGGCGCAAATCCGTAATCCTCGGCTGTTACAGGCCTTGAAACAGAGCGTGTTGCGGCAGGGTGTCGTGATCGAGGAAGACGCCGAGGTCGGCCGTTTGCTGACTCAAGCGGGGCATATAAACGGGGTCGAGACGGGGCGTGCGCGTTACCAAGCCGACCGGGTCATCGTTGCGGGCGGCGCCTGGAGCGGGACCTTGCTCGCTGGACTGGGGCTGGAGTTGCAGACTCCCCCCGTGCTCGGCCAGATGTTGCTGATGCAGGCGCCGGTGGGATGGGTCAGGCATATCCTGTCGTCTCATGAGCGTTACATCATCCCGCGCCGCGATGGGCGGTTGTTGATAGGCAGCACTGTGGAACACAGGGGCTATGATAAATTAGTTACGGACGAAGCCCTGCACGCGCTTAAACGGTTCGCCACAAACCTGGTCCCCAAACTGAAAGGGTGCTCGGTTGAGCAGCACTGGGCAGGCCTGCGCCCTGGCTCCCCTAAAGGGGTGCCTTACATCGGGGCGCATCCGCGAATCAAGGGGCTATACATCTCAACCGGACACTTCCGCAACGGCATCGTC
>JAYUCX010000159.1:0-2755 GCA_043740145.1 Gammaproteobacteria bacterium | reverse complement strand
TCCGGCCGGTCGATCCGCAATGCCCGTTACGGCAAATTGGCCGCAGTCCTGAATGATTACTTCGCGGAAGCGCGTTTGACGCGGTAAGGGGCGGTGGGCTGCGCCATCCGCTTGACGGGCTTTTCATCCGGCTCGAACACCACCCGCACGCGCGCGTGCAGCACTTCGGCGACGCGCCGCAGGTTGGCCAGCGAATGACCTTCGTAATCGGGCGATTCGAGCCGGCTGATCTGCTGCTGCGACGTCTTAAGCCGCCGCGCGAGTTCTTTTTGCGAAAGTCCCGCCTGCTCGCGCAGCGCGGCGATCTGCAACGCCACGTCCCATGCCTCACCCGCTCGCTTGAACCGCTCCGCAAAATCCGGGGCACGGAGTTGCTCTTCGAGGTGACGGTCAAAATTGGTTTTCTTCATAATTTCATTCTCTCCTGCCAGTCGCGCATCCGCTCTTTTGCGGTGCGCAAGTCCCGCTCCGGAATGGCCTGGCCCTTATTGCGGATTCCGTGCACCGCGATGATCCGGCGATTCTTCATGAAAAACCACAACACGCGGGTATGGATTGTCACACACTGTCAGATGGCATTCCATCTTGATAATACTGGAGCCTGTTATGTAATCTTAAATTCCCATATTTGACAGGGTGTTGCTGATGACATTAACAATATTAACCAGTCGCGGGTGAGTTTGTTCAAACTCACGGACAGAAGCAAGCAATCCTTCGGTGGACAGCTCGGACAGGTGCGGGTTTCTCACATCCCTCACGGCCTCATGCGCGGAAAGATCGGCGAACCCGGCAATACTTTCAGCATGCTCGGGATGAGTTTTGGAAAGTTCTGTTATTTCACTCCTTAGCTCCGCTACCAGCTTCAGCAGTTCATCCTTGTTTTCCCCCTGTATCAATTCGGTCTTTTTTATTTTATTTTCTATTTTGCTAAGGGTTTCCTGAGTCATGTGTTTATTCTCCAATCAATATCGGTTGTCAACAGTAAGGTGCTGTATATACTACAGTTTCTTCTCCAGCAGCACAGTATTTACACAAGCTGTGCCGATCTTTTATTTCGTTGGATACGCTACTTGTGCGGCTTGACCCAACCTTCAATAATCATCGAGTCTTCACACGCGATGGCGTGGCGCTTTTGTTCTTGCCTTGGAGTCGGGGCACGGCATGGTGTTCGGCCTTCAACAGGGTCATAAGGCGCGGGTTTATGAACAGCTTTTCGCGCCCGGCCTTGATCTCATCGAGCACGCCGATATCGCAAAGCTGTTTGAGGTAGACCGACGCGGTCTGGCGCTGCGATCTCATGCTTTAAATTGCTGATCTCTTATCGGGCTTCGATGCAGGCGGCGCCGCTCCATGAAGCAGAATTTCGAATTCCTCCGTCGGCACCGGCCTGCTGAACAAATAGCCCTGCATCTCGTCACAATGGTGCGCGCTGAGGAAGGATTTCTGTCCCTCGGTTTCGACCCCCTCGGCGATCACCGTGAGTCCCATACCGTGCGCCATGGAGATGATGGTCTTGGAGATTGCCGCATCATCCGGATCGGTGGTGATGTCGCGCACGAACGACTGGTCGATCTTGAGCGTGTCGATCGGGAAGCGCTTCAGGTAGGCAAGCGAGGAATAGCCGGTGCCGAAATCGTCGATAGATAACCTCACCCCCATCGCCTTGAGCCTGGTCAGCGTGTCGGTGGCTGCCACCACGTTCTGCATAATCTGGCTTTCAGTCAATTCCAGCTTGAGATAGGCGGGGTCGAGGCCGGTTTCCTTCAGTATCCCCGCCACCACCTCGACCAAATCCGGCTGCCTGAACTGGCGTGCAGAAAGGTTGACCGCGACGTACACGGGTTTAAGCCCGGCGCTCTGCCATGCCTTGTTCTGTGCGCAGGCGGTGCGCAGCACCCATTCGCCGAGCGCCACGATGAGGCCGCTTTCCTCGGCCGCAGGGATAAATTCCGCCGGTGGAATCCAGTCCCCGTGAGCATTGGGCCAGCGCAGCAGCGCCTCGGCGCCGACGATCACGCCCGACTCGATGGTGACGATGGGCTGGTAATGGAGCACAAACCCATCCTCCTCGAAGGCGCTCCGCATTTCTCTCTCCATGGTCAGCCGCTGCTGCGCCCGCATATCCATGTGCTCGGCGAACATTTGGTGCTGGTTGCGGCCGAGCTGCTTGGCGCTGTACATTGCCGTGTCAGCGTGGCGCATCAGCGTCTCCACGTCTTGCCCGTGATCGGGATAGATGGCGATGCCGACGCTCGCCGTGATGCGAAGCTTGTGCCCCGCGACCTCGATGGGCAGGGCGGTGGCGTCGATCAGCTTCCGGACAATCTGGGGCAGGTCCGCGTTGGGCTGGATGCCGGGCAAACTCAGGACGAACTCGTCGCCGCCGACGCGTGCGATGGTGTCGCCTTTGCGCAGGCAGAGTGCCAGACGCTTCGCCACGGTCTGCAGCACCTGGTCGCCGATGTAGTGGCCCAAGGAATCGTTGATGATCTTGAAATCGTCGAGATCGAGAAAAGCCACGGCGAGCTGATTGCCGCTGCGCTCCGCCGAAATCAGCGATTGCCTGATCCGATCCTGTAGCAGCACACGGTTGGGCAAACCCGTCATTGCGTCGTGGTAGGCCATGTGTTCGATTCGTTGCTCGGTGCGGCGTTGCTGCTCGTACTGCAGCCTCTTGATGATGCCGTCGGCGCGCCTGACGATGAAGAACAGGATGCCATAGAGCAGGGCCAGCACTGCGGCCACGCTCAGGGTG
>JAYUCX010000158.1:0-15011 GCA_043740145.1 Gammaproteobacteria bacterium | reverse complement strand
CGCCGCGACACGGAAGGCGTTGACAATCTCATACATGCGCGGCTCGACCTTGCTGAAGCCTACGCCCAGGTTGTGAAATTTATTATTGGTAAACAGCGCATACTTATCGCCAATAACGTGACAGGTGCTGCAACGGCCCTTACCCTTGTAGATTTCCAGTCCGCGTAGGGCCTCGGGCGAGAGGGCGTTCTTGTCGCCGCCGTACATATAACGGTCAAACGGTGAGTCACCGCTGACCAGGGTGCGTTCATAGCTGGCGATGGCCATGGTGACATGATCAATGGTGATCTTATCGGCTTCGACCCCGAACACGGCCTTGAACTGGCCGGGATAGGCGGCGTCTTTGCGAACGATGTTGAGCAGGGCGTTGTGATCTTTCAGGCCATGCTCAATCGAGTTGACGAGTGGGTCCTTGGCCTGCGCTTCCAAACTGGGGCGGCGGCCGTCCCAGAATAGGGTGGTGAAGTACGCGGCGTTAATCAAGGTGGGTGCGTTGCGGGTGCCTTTGCTGCGATTGATGCCCTCGGACACGCTCATCCCATCGGTGAAGCCCTTGCCAGGATTGTGGCAGTTCGAGCAACTGACCGTGCCGTCACCGCTGAAGCGTTTATCTTCGAACAAGGCTTTGCCGAGGGCGATCTTTTCGGGCGTAGACGGATTGTCAGCAGGGATGGGCACCGGCGGAAGGCCTAACAGGTTGTCACCAAGGCTTACGCCCATCCAACTCACGGTAATCAGCAAAAGCAACAACCTAATACTCTTTTTCATAATGTATATATCCTCAAGCCAATTTTAAGACATAGCCGAACAGGCGGCCTAGCCACCGATAATTACTGGGATTTGAAGGGCAATTACTGTGCCACCGCGCGGCTGGGGGCAGGCAACAACAGGAAGGCCGGATCGTCATCATGGCCTTTGGCCATGATGACGCCGAGAATGAAGGCCGGCACCGCGGTACCTTTGCGGCCGTTGAGGACCACTAGCGGGGTGCCTTCGAGTTGGTATTTTTCCGCCAGTTCAATGTCTTCATTTAGGGTCTTGGTGGTAGTGGGCAAGTCCACGCAGTTCTCTAGCGCCTTGCGCCGCTCCGGGTCTTTGCTGGCGATTTCCCAAATCCGTTCCTTGGTGAGATTGGCCTGTTCCTGGAACATCGTGGCGCGCACATGGCTGAATTCCGGCGAACCCATGAGGCAAATCTCCAGCTTGGCAGCCAGGCAGCTGATCCCGCCGCCGGAGCGCCCCACCTTCGGGTTACACTCACTGTCGAGCGGGAAGTGCCTGGATTCCTGGCTCCAGGAGCCGGGCGGGGTGGTGCCGCGCAATTCGGTCAGCGCCTCTTCCAGATGCTTGCAGTGCGGGCAGCGGATGTCGGTCCACTCGATCATGTGCACGGGCGCGTTGAGCGTGCCGAAGGTGACACGCTTGGGGTCGGGCGGGGTGGAAATGAACGGCGACTTGCGGTAGATCTCCAGCGAATCGCTGGTGGCCTGTTGCACGGCGACCGGCAGCGAATTGAGAAACTCCTCCAGCGGGCTCGCAGGGGTCTTGACCTGCTTCACATTGGCCACATCGGAGAGCTTGGCGGTGATGAGATTTTCGCGGGGGGTGTGCAGCCCCGGGTAGATCAGGATGGCGAGCGAGGCCACCAGCAATCCGCCGCTCAGTAACGCCGACTGAAACCAGTCCGCCCCGCGCGCCTTGATGGGTACAAAGACCAGATAGGCCGTCACCCACACGAAGAGATAAAACAGCAGACAGGTCGGGCAGAAGACCTTGAGGTAGGCGCTGTAGGCCAGCAACAACAGCGAGATCAGCGTACCGGCGCCGACCACCAGCCGCAGCGCCCATACCGCATCATCGGTGGGCTGTCCGCGCCTCGATTGCAGCCAAGTCCAGATGGACAAGGCCAGCACGACCAGGCTCCAGGCGAGACCCCAGCCCGCGATGGGGATGCCGGTGGACTCATGGATGAATCCGGAGAGTTTGGAGTTCCATACGCCCGTGCAATCGAGGCTGGCGCTGAACGAGCAGAGCGGCGCCGCGCCGCCGCTGCGTAATTGCACCAGCTCTATCCATTGGTAAAGTGTGAGCAGGCAGGCCAGCACGGCGACGCTTATCAAAATGAGCGTGGTGGAGGTCTTGGGATATCGGGCGGACGCGGATGGGGAGTTGCTTGCCATAGTGTGAGCTTCACGGTTAAGTGCAAACGCATTCACTCTAACAGAGTTTTGCTTGAACAGACAAGGCTTGTTCCGGCGCTAGTCCCCTCTACGGGCTCTCTGTTAGCATGGCGGCATGATTGCCGCTACCGTGCTGGCCGCTTTCCTCACCTACCTGGTGATGCTGGCGGCGTTTGTCTGGGCCAGACGGCGCGCCGTGCATATATCGGTCATGGTGGCGGTCATGTTGTTTGATATCGCCATGCCGGTCTACCTTTATATGAACAAGGACTGGCACCGCCGCCTGATCGTCGAGGGAGAACTTACGTCTTTCCTGCTGTGGACGCATTTTTTGCTGCTGCTCTCGCTCTATATGCTCTACGTCATGCAGGTTCAGGCGGGGCGGCGGTTATTGCGCGGCGATGAAACGGCCCGCGAAGACCACCGCGGCCAGGGCAAGGCGATCCTCTGGGTGCGTGCCTTCGTAATTATCACCGGGGCCTTGCTGGTGGAGGTAAAACCGCCTCATTGAGCGGGAGGGGTGAGGTGTGAGGCGTTAGGCGTAAAGCGTTAAGCTGATTTTCCCTCACCCCTCACCCCTCACCCCTTACTCCTTACCCCTCACCCCTTACTCCTTACCCCTCACTTCCCGTGTTATGACAACCTACGGCCAACTCTTTGAGCCTCCCATAAAGACGGATCGTGCGGGCTGGCTTCGTTAAGATACGCCGCCAGGGCGTGCTGCAGGTGAGTAAGGTGCCAGCGTAACTCCTTCTACAGCAGTTCGATCTCGCTAAGGAAGACTATTTCATCGGCCTGCGGTTCCAGCAGCAAGCTCTCTAATCAGTTGATGATCTCATCATTCACGAGCCCCGACGAGGTTATCAGGGTGTAGGTCCGGAGTGCGGCCTTGCCGATTGGAGCTGGTGTTCTACGGGTTTGGACGATTTGTGCTGAGTAAGGCGCCTGGCGGTGGCATAATCAATCCGCGCCCCCTGCCGCACCGGCAGCGCTCCGCTGGTATTGTAGATGTCTTGAATGGCCACCACATCACGATCCTTATTGATGGTGGCGAGGTGGTCCAGATAATGTTCATCGGAGCCCGCGCTGTCCGCCGTTTTGATTTCGTTTAACATTCGCTTGCAGGACTGATCGTGGATAAGTAGGCTAAAAAATTGGATGCCAATAATACCAAGTTCGTCTCCTTACATGCATCTGTAGGTGTATGACCTGAGATGCTTGACACTTCTTGGCAGGGACTTGTAAGATGGTAGACAGGTTTAGACATAGTCTAAATTTTCATTGATCTTAACATAAGGTCTTGATTTAACCATTAAAGATGAGGAATTTACCTATGGAACTTAAAGGAAGCAAAACCCACGAAAATCTGAAATACGCCTTTGCGGGCGAGTCCCAGGCCAACCGCCGTTATCTGTATTTCGCCGCCAAGGCCGATGTGGAAGGCTACAACGACGTCTCGGCGGTATTCCGCTCGACGGCCGAAGGCGAGACGGGCCACGCGCATGGCCATTTGGAGTACATGGAGGCCTGCGGCGATCCGGCCACTGATCTACCTATCGGCGCCACGGCGGACAACCTGAAGGCCGCGATTGCCGGTGAGACCCACGAGTACACCGACATGTACCCCGGCATGGCCAAGGCTGCGCGCCAGGAAGGCTTCAACGAAATCGCCGACTGGTTCGAGACGCTGGCCAAGGCCGAGCGCTCCCACGCCAACCGTTTCCAGAAGGCGCTGGATAGCTTAGGCAAATAAGCTGTAAATCACAGAGTAGCGGGGCCGGGAAACCGGCCTCTATTTTTCTTACGTAGAGTAGCAAGTGGCAAGTAGCAAGTGGTAAGCAATGCCGCACTTGCTACTTACTACTTGTAACTTGACACTGGAGTTATATGTCCGCACCCACTGAAGGTCAACGCGAAGGCAGTCTGGAGGCACCCATCCGGCACCCGCTGGATTGGAAAAATCCGGAGTTCTACAACGAGGCGTCGCTGCTCCAGGAGTTGGAGCGGGTGTTCGACATCTGCCACGGTTGCCGGCGCTGTTTTAATCTGTGTAACTCCTTCCCCACCTTGTTTGACGCCATTGACGACTCTCCCACCATGGAATTGGACGGTGTAGACAAGAAGGTCTATTGGGAGGTAGTGGACAACTGCTATCTCTGCGACATGTGCTACATGACAAAATGTCCCTATGTGCCGCCGCACCCATGGAACGTGGACTTTCCGCATCTCATGTTGCGCGGCAAGGCGGTGAAGTTTAAGAAGGGCGAGGTCAAGACGCGCGACAAGATCCTCACCGGCACCGACACCGTCGGCAAACTCGCCGGCATACCGGTGGTAGTCCAAGCGGTGAACGCCGCGAACAAAAACAAGGCTGCGCGTAAAATTTTAGACAAGACATTAGGCGTACATTCCGACGCCTTTATTCCCGAATACCACAGCGATACGCTGCGTAAACGTGAGGCGCCGCGCAAATATTCAAAGCCTGTCAGCGCACGGCCCTCTTCCGCTACCCGTGGCAAGGCGGCGCTGTTCGCCACCTGTTACGGCAATTACAATGAGCCGCAGTTGGGTCAGGACCTCATTGCGATTTTTGAGCACAATGGCATCCCGGTGCGGCTCGCCAAAAAGGAGCAATGCTGCGGCATGCCTAAACTTGAACTCGGTGATCTCGACGCGGTCGCGCGCGCCAAAGACGCCAACATCCCGGTGCTGGCCAAGTTGGTGGACGAAGGCTGGGACATCGTCGCACCCGTCCCGTCCTGCGTGTTGATGTTCAAGCAGGAGTTGCCCTTGATGTTTCCCGACGAGCCGGAAGTCGCCAAGGTGCGCGATGCGATCTTCGATCCGTTTGAATACCTGATGCTGCGCCACAAGGACGGGATGCTCAACACGAACTTCAAGCGTCCGCTCGGCAAGGTGAGCTACCATGTCGCCTGTCATCTGCGGGTGCAGAACATTGGCCTGAAAACCCGCGAGGCCCTGGAACTGGTGCCCGATACCCGGGTCGAGCCGATCGAGCGTTGCTCAGGGCACAATGGCACCTATGCGGTGAAACGCGAATATCACGAAATTGCGATGAAGATCGGCAGGCCCGTCATGGACCGCATCGCCAAGGCCGCGCCGGATTTTTACACCAGCGACTGCCCGATAGCGGGCCATCATCTGGAAGAAGGGCTGCACAGCGGCAAGCCGCCGACGCATCCGTTGACCTTGTTGCGTATGGCGTATGGAATCTAAAACCAGGCTCAGGAGAAAGAAATGTCCAACGAAGGTTATCACGAAGCGATAACGGAACTCAGCGACACGACGCGCGACATGCATCGCGCCATTGTCTCGTTGATGGAAGAGCTGGAGGCCGTGGACTGGTATAACCAGCGGGTGGATGCCTGTAAGGATAAAGAATTAGGCGTCATCCTCGCGCACAACCGTGACGAAGAAAAGGAGCATGCGGCGATGGTGCTGGAGTGGATCCGGCGCCACGATCCGAAGTTCGATAAACAGTTGCGGGATTATTTGTTTACCGACAAGCCGTTGGTGGATTTAGAGGAGAAACATAAGTAGAGCCGAATTCATTCGGCCAGTCTCCTTTGACGATCCAACAACCTAAGGTTAACGATGGAAAAATTATCTCCCGACAAACTCTACTCACTGGAACACTACGCCCGCATCCGCAATGACTTCCGCGCCAAGGTCATGGAGCATAAGAAGAACCGTCAGGTGCAGGTAGGCCCGCACGCCCGTTTGTACTTTGAGGATCGGCTGACCATGCAATATCAGGTGCAGGAGATGCTGCGCGCCGAGCGCATCTTCGAGCCGGAGGGCATTGCCGAGGAGCTGGATGCCTACAATCCGCTGATTCCTGACGGCAGCAATTGGAAGGCGACCTTCATGCTTGAGTATGACGACATCAACGAACGCCGCTCGGCCTTGGCCAAGATGATAAGGCTCGAAGACCGGGTGTGGATCAAGGTGGAGGGATTTGACCACGTGTGGGCGATCGCCGATGAGGATTTGGAGCGCTCGAATGAAGAGAAGACCTCCTCCGTGCATTTTCTGCGTTTTCAGCTCAGCCCCGAGATGGCCGCGGCGGTCAAGGCGGGAGCTGCTATTGGAGTGGGCATAGAGCATGAGGCGTATTGCCATCAGGTGGACCCCATTCCTGACGGGGTGCGCAATTCCCTGGCTCAAGACCTCGATTAGTCAGCGAAGAGCATGCTGCGGATGAAGCGAACAATGTGTCTTGCATTATTCGGCGCACTCAGTCTGAGTAGGCCGCTGTTTGCGGCCCCCGAAATTGAGCTTGATGAGCCCGCGCCCTGGAAGGAGAGTCAGCAGGCGCTGCCGCCTTACCCTCAAGACGCTGATCTGCTGGAGTTCAAGATCGACGGGCCGGGCTCCGCTTTCGAATATCGCATAGATTCAAAATCCCTGCTGTTGGCCGGCGATGGCGTGGTGCACTATACGGTAGTACTGACCACCCACACCGGCATTACCAATGTGTTGCGCGAGGGGCTACGCTGCGCCACCAATCAATACAAAACCTATGGCTACGGGACGCCGGAGCTGACATTGGCGGCGCTGGAGGGATCCGAGTGGCGCAAGATCGAGAGCCAGGGGCCTGCTCGTTTTCGCAGGGATCTATTGAACTATTACCTGTGCGACAGCCTGCGTATCCCGCTGCAACCGGTTCAGATCCTCAAGCGTTTGCAACATCCTCCCAGCTTTTCATCCACACCCGATCCCAGACTTTAGGATGGCCACGCTCTACGACGCCTCTGCCATAGAGGTACTGACCGGCCTGGACCCGGTGCGGCGGCGGCCGGGGATGTATACCGACACCACGCGTCCCAATCACCTCGCTCAGGAGGTGGTTGACAACAGTGTGGACGAGGCCATCGCGGGCTATGCCAAACACATCGAGGTCACGCTGTACCAGGACGGCTCGCTGGAGGTGCGCGACGACGGCCGCGGGATGCCGGTGGACATCCACCCCGAAGAAAAGGTCACCGGCGTCGAACTTATTCTTACCCGGCTGCACGCCGGCGGCAAATTCTCGCACAAGAATTACCAGTTTTCGGGCGGCCTGCATGGGGTGGGTGTGTCGGTGGTGAACGCGCTCTCCAAAAAACTGGAAGTGTGGGTGCGGCGCGGAGGGAAGGAATATCACATGGCCTTCGCCTCGGGGGAAAAGACCTCGAAGCTGCAGGAAGTGGGTGCGGTAGGAAAACACAACACCGGTACCACCGTACGTTTTTGGCCCGATCCGAAATTTTTTGATTCGCCGAAATTTTCGGTGTCGCGGCTCAAGCATGTGTTGCGCGCCAAGGCGGTGTTGTGCCCCGGCTTGCGTGTCAGCTTTACCGATGAGGCGAGCGGCGAGCAGGAGGCGTGGTGTTATCAAGACGGGCTGAAGGCCTATTTGAATGAGGCGCTGCAAGGCGCCGAGACGGTGCCTGAAGAGCCGTTTGTCGGCAGCCTGCAAGGCATTAGTGAGGCAGCCGACTGGGCGGTGGTGTGGCTACCCGAAGGTGGCGAGGTGATTGCCGAAAGTTATGTCAACCTGATCCCCACGCCGCTCGGCGGCACCCATGTCAACGGCCTGCGCAGCGGGCTGACCGAAGCGGTGCGCGAATTCTGCGAGTTTCGCACCCTGTTGCCGCGCGGCGTCAAACTCATCCCCGAGGATGTCTGGGACAAGTGCTGCCACATCCTCTCGGTCAAGCTGCTGGAACCGCAATTCTCCGGCCAGACGAAAGAGCGTCTGTCCTCGCGCGAGTGCGCGGTGTTCGTGGCAGGCGTTACCAAGGACGCCTTCAGCCTGTGGCTCAACCAGCACACCGAGGCCGGCGAGCGCCTGGCCATGCTCGCCATCAACAATGCTCAAGGCCGTTTGCGCGCCGCCAAGAGTGTGGCACGCAAGAAGATCACCAGCGGCCCGGCGCTGCCCGGCAAGCTGGCCGACTGCACCCTGCAAGATCCGGCGCGTACCGAGCTGTTCCTGGTGGAGGGCGACTCGGCGGGGGGCTCGGCCAAGCAGGCGCGTGATCGCGTATTCCAGGCCATCATGCCGTTGCGGGGCAAGATCCTGAATACCTGGGAGGTGGAATCGGCCGAGGTGCTGGCCTCGCAGGAGGTGCACGACATTGCCGTGGCGATCGGTGTGGATCCCGGCTCGGATAATATCGAAGGTTTGCGTTACGGCAAGATCTGCATACTCGCCGATGCCGACTCTGACGGCGCACACATCGCCACCTTGCTGTGCGCCTTGTTCCTGCGCCACTTCGCGCCGCTGGTGACGAACGGCCATGTCCACGTGGCGATGCCGCCGCTGTATCGCATTGATGTCGGCAAAGAAATTTTCTACGCCCTGGACGAATCCGAGAAACGCGGCGTGCTGGATCGCATCGCCGCTGAAAACATCAAGGGCAAGATCAGCGTGCAGCGCTTCAAGGGGCTGGGCGAGATGAATCCGCAGCAGTTACGCGAGACCACCATCGCCCCCGATACCCGGCGGCTTATTCAGCTCACCATCGAGACCGGCGACGAGACTCGAAATCTCCTGGACATGCTGCTTGCCAAAAAACGCGCCGCCGACCGCAAGATCTGGCTGGAACAGAAGGGAGATTTGGCGGAGGGTTAACCCCCACATAAGGAGGTCGTATCTAGCCCGCTACAGTTTTGCGCCGCTCTAGGGGTATATCTGCGGACTGACGCCGGCGGTCTTCCTGGATACGAAGTTGATTATCTTCGGTAAACTTGAGGATGAATTGATAAGCTGTTGGATTTTCGTCACGCAGCACCTTTTTCAACACTAAGCAATTGATTCCATTGATCAGGCATAGGTGCGCAAGGTCTGAATAGTGCAGCCTGTGTCGCGGCCGTAGTTCGCCAACTGGGCGGCCGAGATGCGTTCCGCCCAATCGCTGGGACGGAACGTTTTACCGTCTTGGCGGATGCTCCCTACAATAATTTCAGCCAAGTTCTTTTCCATATCTCTTTCCCTCGCATCATACGTTCAGACTGGCATCGCTATGCTTAATGTCGGTTAGGCAACTTCATACCAAGTTAAAGCCGAATCCCCTCCTAGGCCCTTATCACTAAGCGCGAAGATCGTATCTGGTCACACCTTACCCTCATTCTCTTTAAAAAAGATAACATGGCAAGGAAATTGCCGCTTACCACTATAAGTTAGACCCGGAGGCTAGTTGTGAAGGCAGTGATCCTTGCAGGCGGTTTAGGAACTCGCATCAGCGAGGAGAGCCATCTCAAGCCCAAGCTCATGATTGATATAGGCGGGAAGCCCATCCTGTGGCACGTCATGAAAATCTATTCGAGCCACGGGATCAACGAGTTCATTATCTGCTTGGGTTATAAGGGCTATGTCATCAAGGAATACTTCGCCAACTATTTCCTGCACCGGTCCGATGTGACGTTCGACGTGAGGCATAACAAGATGACGGTGCATCAGAACGATGTAGAACCATGGAAGGTCACTTTAGTAGATACCGGAGAGCACACCATGACGGGCGGGCGGCTCAAGCGTGTGCGTCATTATCTTGATGACGAGTGTTTCTGCTTTACCTACGGCGACGGTCTATCCGACATCAATATCACTGACAGCATACGTTTCCATACAGAATCCAAGATACTGGCCACAGTCGCTGCTGTGCAGCCGCCGGGCAGATACGGGGCCTTGCAATTGAACATGAATCAGGTGTGCGGTTTTATGGAAAAACCGGAAGGGGACGGCGGCTGGATCAATGGCGGATTTTTTGTATTGTTGCCAAAGGTGATGAATTACATTGGAGGCGATGACACACCTTGGGAACGTGAGCCTATGGAGCGTCTGGCCTGTGAGGGCCATCTTGGTGCGTATTTTCACAAAGGCTTTTAGCAACCGATGGACACGCTGCGTGAGAACAGTAAGGTCATAAGAGAATTGCAAACCATGAAGTTTGCACTCGACCAGCATTGCATCGTAGGCACCGCCGACACCACCGGACGGCTTATCCACGTCAACGAAAAATCCTGCGAGATCAGCCAGTATCAGCCCGAAGAATTGATCGGTCAGTTCCCTTACATACTCAATCGCGGTTGTCACCCTAAAAGTTTTTTTGATGAGATGTGGGAAACTGTCCAGTCGGAGAAGGTGTGGCACGGTGAGATGAAGAATCGCAAAAAGGACGGCGGTTTTTATTGGACGGATACCACGGTGATACCGTATATGAAGGCGCAAGGCCGGCCCTATCAGTACGTCGCTATCCGCACCGACATCGGGCGCGCAAGCAGGCCGAGCAGGAATTGATAGGGACACGTGACTAGGCCCTGGCGGCGTTGCGGCTCAAATCGGAATTTCTCGCCAACATGAGCCACGAAATCCGCACCCCCATGAATGCTATCCTCGGTATGGCAGAGCTGATGCAGGACACCCTGTTAACAGGAGAGCAGAGCGACTACCTTGAGACCTTGCGGCAATCGGGTGAAAGCCTGTTGCACATCATCAACGATCAGCACGGTGTGCATCACGGTGACCGATACGGGCGTTGGGATTCCCGAACAGATCAGGGATAAGCTGTTTCAACCGTTCACCCAAGCCGACGGGACAACGACGCGCCGGGCCTTGGGGTTATCCGCAGCGGCGCGGAGCCGGTGGCGCCGTTGAGCCGGGCGGTGTAGTCAGGGTAGGGGGTAGGCACCGCTTCTGTGCCCACCACTTGTATTCGTCACTACCGCGTGGGCACATAAGACGTGCCCACCCTACCTCTGCTGACAACAAAAGCGCAGCAGGGAGCGGTTATCTAAGATTCAACAGCATGCCGAAATCCTGCAGCGGCGCGACCAGCAGCATCAGCGACAATTGCAGCAGCACCAGAACCAGGACGGGTGAGAGATCGAGGCCCGAAATCGCCGGGATAATGCGCCGAGCGGGGGCCAGCAGCGGTTCGTTGAGCTGATAGAGCAGCAGGCTCACCGGGCTATGGTCGCCCGGCCGCACCCAGCTCAGAATGACCTGGATCAGGATCGAGAACAGAAAGATTTTTATTAGCAACGACAACAGTCCCGCCACCGCCAGTACCATCAAGCCGCCCACGCTCAAAGGCTGACCCAGCAGTTGTATGACCAGCACCAGCTCTATGAGCTGCAGCGCCAGCATCAGCACCACCGAGGCGAAATCAATCCCACCGAAGCCGGGAATCACGCGGCGCAACGGTCGCAGCAGAGGCGTGGTCATCTTCACCAGAAACTGCGAAACAGGGTTGTAAAAATCGGCGCGCACCCACTGCAATAAAAAGCGCAGCAACACAGCCAGAATATAAAGCCCAAACACCGTCTGAATCAGAAACACCGCGGCGTTGCCGAAATAACCTCCCATTTTATTCTCCTAACAGCTTAGCCAATTCGATGGAGCGTGTATGTGCGGCCTTGAGCGCCGCGTCGAACAGATCCTGCAGACGGCCTTCCTGCAATACCCGGACCGCCTGTTCCGTGGTGCCGCCCTTGGAGGTGACGCGTGCACGCAGGTCGGCGGTGTCCTCGTTGCTCTCCAACGCCATTTTGGCGGCGCCGAGTGCTGTCTGCAAGGTCAGGAGATGTGCCACCTCACGGTTGAGGCCGAGTCGCACGGCGGCGTTTTCCAATGCCTCCATGACCAGAAAAAAATAGACCGGACCGCTGCCGGAGAGAGCGGTCACGGCGTCCATCTGCGTCTCATCCTCCAGCCACAATGTAAGCCCCACGGCACGTAGGATGGACTCGGCCAGATTACGTTGTTCCTGCGACACATGGGCATTGGCATAGAGCGCCGTGGCGCCGGTTTGCACCAGTGCGGGGGTATTCGGCATAGTTCGGACGACGGCGACATCGCCGCCCAACCATCGGTTCAAATCGGGTTCGCGTATCCCGGCGGCGATGGACACCACCAGCGGGCGGTGCTTTTGTATCGTGGGCGCCAGTTCCAGGGCCACGGTTTTCAATACTTGGGGTTTAACGGCCAATACCACGACAGATGCATGCTTCATCGCCTCTGTATTGGACGTGGCGGTATATATGCCAAAGTTTTGGCGCAACTCGGTCAATTGTCCCGCGTTTGGGTCGGCCACCCAGAGATTTTGCGGCGAATAGCCGTCGGCGATTAGACCGGCAATCAGGCTGCGCGCCATGTTGCCGCCGCCGATGAAGGCCAGGATAGCGTTTTCCACAGGAATTCCTTATTTATGTCAGCTTGGAAGTGTAACGCACTAGAACTATAGGGGCTAGAACTACAGGGGCTAGGATCTAGGGACTGGGGACTAGGGGAAAAACTTTCCCTTACCCTAACCCCTAGATCCTAGCCCCTGTCCCTGCTTCCAAACACTCCCCTCCCCACTCTCACCATCGTTGCTCCCTCGGCAATGGCGGCCTCCAGATCTTCCGTCATGCCCATTGAGAGGGTGTCGAGCTTAAGACCACTGGCCTGTAATTCCTCCAGGGTCTGGCGCAACCTGCGTAAGGGGACGCGCTGTTCTGAAAAATCATGGCGCGGCGCTGGGATCGCCATAAGGCCCCGCAGACGCAGGCGCGGCAACCCTGCCACCGCCTCCGCCAGCTCCGGGAGTTGTTCCAGGGTTACCCCTGCCTTGCGGGGCTCGTTATCTATATTGACCTGTAAACAGATGTTGAGCGGCGGTAAGTCAACAGGGCGCTGAAGGCTGAGCCGCTCGGCAATGCTCAGCCGGTCTACACTATGAATCCAGTCGAAATGTTCGGCGATGGCCGGAGTCTTGTTGCTCTGGATGGGGCCTATAAAGTGCCACTCCAGCCTCAGATTTTGTAGGCGAGGGTCTTTGATTTTGGCCATGGATTCTTGCAGATAATTTTCTCCGAAACGGTGCTGGCCACTGAGCGCCGCCGCATAGATCGCCTCTGCCGGAAAGCCTTTGCTTACCGCGAGGAGGGCCACCGAGCGGGGTTGTCTGCCGAATTCCAGCGCTGCCTGCGCGATGCGCCGACGCACTATGTCGAGCCTGTTGACGATAGTTTCAGTTGCGTCCATGAGGTTTAAGATGTAATTTTAAGCTCAAGTAACTGGTATTGTTTACCGATAACCACTTTGATTGCACCTTTCGGGGATGCTCGAGGGGAATCATTAAACGGCGAGGGCAGATCCTCTGTCCTCGCCACGCCTCTGTTCTCTACGCCGGCGGGAGCCAGGGGTAGAGGGGGAGCTGTTGCCTTGCAGGCGCCATGGCAATACCGGCGCACACTTGGGGAATATTATGGATATTACCGAATTATTGGCCTTCAGCGTCAAGAACAAGGCCTCGGACTTGCACCTGTCCGCGGGTCAACCCCCTATTATCCGTGTAGACGGCGACATGCGCCGCCTGGATGTTCCCGCCCTGGATCATAAGACCGTCCACGCCATGGTCTATGACATCATGAACGATAAGCAGCGCAAGGACTATGAGGAATTTTACGAGACCGACTTTTCTTTTGAGATCCCTACCCTGGCGCGCTTCCGGGTCAATGCCTTCAACCAGTTCCGCGGCGCGGGCGGCGTATTCCGCACCATCCCTTCCAAGGTGCTGACCCTGGAAGATCTGGGTTGCCCACCGGTCTTCAAGGAGATCGCCGATGCGCCGCGCGGGGTGGTGCTGGTCACCGGCCCCACCGGCTCCGGCAAATCCACCACCCTCGCGGCGCTTATCAATTATCTTAACGAAAAAGAATTCTCTCACATACTCACCATTGAAGACCCCATCGAATTTATTCATGAGAGCAAAAAGTCCCTGATTAACCAGCGCGAGGTCTTCCAGCACACGCTGGGCTTCAGCGAGGCATTGCGCTCGGCCTTGCGAGAAGACCCGGACATCATCCTGGTGGGCGAGTTGCGCGACCTCGAGACCATCCGTCTGGCGCTCACCGCCGCCGAGACCGGCCATCTGGTGTTCGCCACGCTGCATACCAATTCGGCGGCCAAGACCATAGACCGCATCGTTGATGTGTTCCCCGGTGGCGAGAAAGACATGGTGCGGGCCATGCTGTCGGAAAGCCTGCGCGCGGTGATCTCGCAGGCCCTGTTCAAGAGGACGGGAGGCGGGCGCATCGCCGCGCACGAAATCATGATCGCCACGCCGGCCATCCGCAACCTGATCCGCGAAAACAAGGTGGCGCAAATGTATTCGGCAATTCAAACGGGGCAAGCCACCGGCATGCAGACGCTCGATCAAAATCTGCAAGGGCTGGTACGCGCCGGGCTGGTGAACAAGCTCGATGCGCGCGTTATGGCGGTCAACAAAGATTCATTTAACTAGAGGGCGTCACCGTGGTCTTTAACGATCTGCTCAAGATGATGGTGGAGAAAGGCGCCTCGGACCTGTTCATTACCGCGGGTGTGGCGCCCAGCCTCAAGGTGCACGGCGAGATCAAGCCGGTGACAGAGGCGGTGCTCACGACGGAGCAGGCCCGCGATGTGGTGATGAGCGTCATGAACGCCCATCAGCGCGCGGAGTTTGAGCGTACGCTGGAATGTAATTTCGCCATCGGCGTCGCGGGTCTCGGCCGCTTCCGTGTCAATGTGTTTCAGCAACGCAACAGCCTGGGGATGGTGTTGCGCAGGATTCAAACCGAAATCCCTAAGCTGGAAGATCTGGGGCTGCCCCCGATACTAAAAGACATCTCTATGACCAAGCGTGGCCTGGTGATCTTCGTGGGGGGGACCGGCACCGGCAAGTCCACCTCGCTGGCGGCCATGATCGGCTACCGCAACCAGAACAGCTGCGGTCATATCATCAGCATCGAAGATCCCATCGAATATGTGCACAGGCATCAGAACTGCATCATTACCCAGCG
>JAYUCX010000157.1:0-15183 GCA_043740145.1 Gammaproteobacteria bacterium | reverse complement strand
GCGAACTGTGCGGACGATAGGCTGAGCCGGGGATGAGTTCGTCCAGCAAATTGCAGAGGGTCTGGATGACCTCCATATTGTTTTTTTCGCTCCAGCCGCCGATGTTGTAGGTTTCCCCTATCTTGCCCTTGGCGAGCACGGTGCGGATCGCCTCACAGTGATCGCCCACGTAGAGCCAATCACGAATCTGTTTGCCGTCGCCGTACACGGGCAGGGGTTTGCCTTGCAGGGCGTTGCAGATCATCAGCGGGATGAGCTTCTCAGGATATTGGTAAGGCCCATAGTTATTCGAGCAGTTGGTGGTGAGAGTGGGCAAACCGTAGGTGTGGTGGTAGGCGCGCACCAGATGATCGGCAGCGGCCTTGGAAGCGGCATAGGGGCTGTTCGGCGCGTAGGCGGTTTGTTCGGTGAAGGCCGGATCGTTCGGGCCGAGGGTGCCGTATACCTCATCGGTGGAGATATGCAAAAACCGGAAGGCATTTTGCGCCGTGTCGCCCAGGCCGTGCCAATAGGCGCGCGTCTCTTCGAGCAGGGCGTAGACACCGACGACGTTGGCCTGGATGAATTCGCCGGGGACGTGAATGGAGCGGTCTACGTGACTCTCGGCGGCAAAGTTCACAATTGCGGCCGGGCGATGCTGCGCCAAGAGTTGCCGCACCAGGGGACGGTCGGCGATGTCGCCGTGGACAAAGATGTGCCGCGCGTCGCCCTTAAGAGACATGAGATTATTGAGATTGCCGGCATAGGTCAGCTTGTCGAGATTGACGACCGTGCCGCTGACGTCCAGGGATGGACTAATGTCGCGGGAGGCAGGACGCCGGGAGCGACCCGTCTCGCTTATCCAATCCAGGACAAAATTAGAACCGATGAAGCCCGCGCCGCCGGTGACTAGGAGTGTGTTCATTGTGCAGCGATTACCCTCTGTTGTAGTTGTCCGCGAAGCGCACGATGTCGTCTTCGCCGAGATAACTGCCCGACTGCACCTCGATCATCTCGAGCGCCAGGGTGCCCGGATTCTCCAGCCGGTGCTGCACGCCGATCGGGATATAGGTGGACTGATTTTCGCTGAGCAGAAAGACTTCTTCGCCGCGCGTCACCTTGGCCGTGCCCTTGACGACGATCCAGTGTTCCGCTCTGTGATGATGCATCTGCAGCGACAGCGCCGCGCCGGGATGCACACAGATGCGCTTCACCTGGAAGCGTGGGCCCGCATCCACGCCCTCGTAGGAACCCCACGGACGGTGTACCTTGCGATGGGTCTTGTATTCCTCGCGTTGTTCGGCCTTGAGTTTGGCGACGATCTCTTTGACATGCTGGGCATGGTCTTTGTGGACCACCAGCACGGCATCGGCCGTTTCCACCACAATAATATCCTCCACGCCGACCACTGCCAAAAAACGATGCTGCGCGATTAGCAGGGCGTTTTGGGTGGCATGAGTGGATACATCGCCGCGAATCACGTTACCCTGAGCGTCCTGCGGGCACACCTCCCACAAGGCCGGCCAGGCGCCGATGTCGGACCAGCCTGCAGCCAGGGGAATAACAATCGCATGAGCGGTCTTTTCCATGACCGCGTAATCAATCGAGTCGCTGGGGCAGGCGCTAAACAAGGCTGCATCCGGGCGATAGAAATCGCCGTCTTTTTTCCCCTGCGCATAGGCCGCCCGGCAGGCCGCTGCGATATCGGGGCTATGTTCATCAAGCTCGTTCAGCCAGGTCTCCGCACGCATCATAAAAATGCCGCTGTTCCAATAATAACGGCCGTCGGCGAGATAGCTCTGCGCCGTGCTGAGATCGGGCTTTTCCACGAAGGCCGCAACGTGGTAGGCGGGATAGGTCTGGGCGGGTCGCTCCCGGCGTCCTGCCTCCCGTGCCGTACAGGGAAGAGCGACAGCGAAGGGTTCTACCAATGTCGCGGGAGGCAGGAAGCCGGGAGCGACCGACATTAGTTCTTCCCTGTACGTCAGGAGCAGCTCGCCCTGTTTGATGTAGCCATACCCGGTCTGCGGCGAGGTAGGCACGATGCCGAAGGTCACCAGCGCGCCTTGCGAAGCCAACTCGGCGCCCTGCCGCACCGCCGCCACAAACGCGGCGCGATCCTGGATGACGTGATCGGAGGGCATGACCAACATCACGCCATCCTTCCCGCCTTGGTTAATGGCGAGCGCCGCCAGGGTGAGCGCCGGCGCGGTGTTGCGTCCGGCGGGTTCAAGCAGGATATCGGCGGGCTTAACGCCCAACTGACGGAGCTGTTCTGCCACCAGAAAGCGGTGCTCTTCGTTACAGACCACGATGGGTTCGGCGGCCTCCTTGACGCCCTCTAAATGACAAACGGTCTCTTGCAGCAAGGTGCGTTCGCCGACCAGGGCCAACAGTTGTTTGGGATAATGCTCGCGGGACAGCGGCCACAACCGGCTGCCGGAACCGCCGGAGAGGATGACAGGATGTATGACCATGTTATGCTTCCAGCCTAAGGAGCCCGCAGTAAAACCCAGGCGATAGTTTCAAATTTGGGCCGATAACTCAGTTTGCTATACTACCGCGAATTCATTACCTTTTTATACCCCTACCCCATGCCCGCATTGCTATCGTTGCGTTACGCTCTGCCTGTTTTCTTTGGCTTGTCCCTCTCTTTGGCGAGCTACGGCGATGACGCGTGCGTCCCCGTCGCGCGCTGGGTGACTCCCGGAAATGAAGGCGTAGCGTCTCTGGAAATCCCGGATTTGATGACGCGCTTAGCGCAACGGCGGGTGGTGTTACTGGGTGAGCTGCATGACAGCCTTGAACACCACCGCTGGCAATTGCAAACCCTCGCTGCACTCTATGCCCAACGGCCGGACATGGTACTCGGCTTTGAGATGTTCCCACGCCGCGCGCAAGACGTGCTGGATCGCTGGGTGGAGGGTAAGCTCAGCGAGGCCGATCTCCTCAAGCAGAGCGAGTGGCACACGGTGTGGAATTATGACTCGTCGCTTTATATGCCGTTGTTTCACTTCGCGCGCATGAACCGGATTCCCATGCTGGCGCTCAACGTAGATCGTGGTCTGACCACAAAGGTGCGCGAACAAGGCTGGGAGGCGGTGCCGGAGGCCGAACACGAGGGAGTGTCCAAGCCCGCCCCAGCGCAGCCGGCCTACCTCGAAGAACTGCTAGGGGTTTATCAGACACACGGCCGATCTGACGTAAAACACGGCGATACATCCAAGGATGCTAAACCGGTCGCGCTCGATGATCCCGATTTCCTGCGCTTTGTGCAGAGCCAACAGGTGTGGGACAGGGCCATGGCGGAGACGATCGCTCGTGCCGTGAAGAAATCGAGCGATGCGCTCGTCGTCGGCATCATGGGCGCGGGCCACGTCATGCACCGCTACGGTGTGCCCTATCAACTGGAAGACCTCGGCGTCGCCGACAGCGCCGTGCTGCTGGCCTGGGATCAGGAACGTGACTGTAAGGATCTGAAGCCGGGCATCGCCGATGCCGTGTTCGGTATAGCAGCCCCTGCCGATGACGTACAGGGAAGAACTAATGTCGCGGGAGGCAGGACGCCGGGAGCGACGGCCGCCAAAACCGGCAAGCCGCGCCTGGGGATTATCCTGGATGGCACTGAAGGAAAGGTGCGCATCTCCAAGGTGATGGAGGGCGGCGTGGGTGATGCCGCAGGTATCATCGTTAATGACGTGCTCATCGAGATGGCGGGCATCAAGATCAAAGAGGCGGGTGAGGTCGGCACCATCGTGCAGCGGCAGGCGCCGGGGACCTGGCTGCCCATCAAATTGAGCCGCGAGGGCCATGCATTTGACATCGTCGCTAAATTCCCCGCATCGCCGTAGGTGCGACAAATTCGCATAGTAGGCCGAATGAATTCGGCCCTACCTCTGGTTACTCTTTGCTTAATCAGCCTCTCGGCCTGTGCCGTACAGGGATGTACCAATGTCGGTCGCTCCTGGCTTCCTGCCTCCCATGACATTGGTACATCCCTGTACGGCACGGGAGGCAGGACGCCGGGAGCGACCGCAGGCATCCTGGGGGACGCGCCCAAAATCACCGGTCTGCACCACGATCTCAAGGTGCGGCTGGAGCCGGCTGCTCAGCAGCTTATAGCGGAGGATGTGGTCACCCTTAACGCACAAGGCACGATCGGCTTTGCGTTGGGCGGGCAGTTCACGGTCACCCGGCTGAACGTGGACGGCAAGAACCTCCCGGTAAAGCCGAGCGAAGAGTCTAAGGATGTATCCACCTGGAGGCTTGAACTCGATGGCCCCGCCGCCCAGCATACCCTCCAGCTCAGTTACCACGGCCAATTGGAACCCCTCGACACCACCCTCGACCACCGCGAGGTGCTGGGTTTCATCCCCGCCATGGCGGATACTCAGGGCACCTATCTTCCCGCCTCCGGCTATCAACCCTCGTGGTATCCCAGCTTTGACACAGATGCGTTTACCTATAGCGTGTCCCTCGATCTCCCCGCCGAACAGCGCGGTCTGGTCCCCGGCCGGCTCGTCAAGGAAGACCTTCAGCAGGGGCGATATCAGGCCCAATTTGAATTCAAACAACCGGCGGAAGGAATAGATCTACTGGCCGGCCCTTATCAGGTCAAGGAAATTATGCACGACGGCCTGCGTCTGCGCACCTACTTCCATCCTGAAATCGCAGCGCTAGCAGGCGATTACCTTAACTCGATCAGCGCGTACCTCGATCTCTACAAAAACAATATAGGCCCTTACCCGTACACCGGGTTCAGCATCGTCTCCAGTCCCTTGCCCACCGGTTTCGGTATGCCCACGCTCACCTATCTCGGCATCAACGTCTTGCGCCTGCCATTCATTCGCACCACCTCGCTGGGACACGAGATTTTGCACAACTGGTGGGGAAACGGCGTGTACATAGACCTCACCCGCGGCAACTGGGCCGAGGGTCTCACCACCTTCATGGCCGACTACGCTTACAAGGAACAGGAAGGCCCCGACGCCGCACGCGCGATGCGGCTCCAGTGGCTGCGCGACTTCGCCGCTATCCCGCCGGGGCAGGATCAACCCTTGAGCCGATTCACCTCGCGCAGCCACAACACCTCGGAGATCGTCGGCTATCACAAGTCGGCGTATATTTTTTTGATGCTGCGCGACTGGATAGGCAAGCAGGCGTTCGACCAGGCCCTGCGCAACTTCTGGAAGGAAAAACAGTTTCAAACCGCGAGTTGGAAAGATTTGCAACAGGTCTTTGAGAAAAGCTCCGGAAAAGACCTGGATGCGTTTTTTGAGCAATGGCTCAACCGTTCCGGCGCACCGGTAGTCAGCGCAGACAAGCTCAAGGCGCAACCCAATCCCGGCAGCACGGGCGCGTACCTCGCCTCGTTCACCCTCACCCAACCCACGCCGGCCTACACACTGCGCGTGCCCATTCAGATCAAGACGGCTGACGGCAACGCTGAAAGGGTCTTGGAACTTAACGATACCGAGCAAAGCTACACGGTAGAACTCAACGAGCAACCCTTGACGCTCAACATAGACCCCGACCTCAGGCTGTTTCGGCGCATCACCGCCGCCGAGATGCCGCCGCTGCTGCGTCAGGTGATGACCGATCCTGCGACACTCACGGTGGTTACAGGATATGATGCGGCACTGCACAAAACAGCCGCCGAACTCGCGGCAAAACTGCTCGACAATGCGCCACGCATTACGGATAGCAGCGCCTCGCTCCCTGCCGCCCCCCTGCTGCTGATCGGAACCCATGACGAGACCGCCGCCTTCCTGCAAAAACACCAACTCCCCGCCGTACCGCAACAACTTGTGACATACAAGGAAGTATTAATGTCGGTCGCTCCCGGCGTCCTGCCTCCCGCGACATTGGTACATCCCTGTACGGCACGGGAGGCAGGACGCCGCGAGCGACCCGGCAAAGGCAGCGCCCGCGTTTGGGCCGCCAAGCAGAAAAACGGCAAGACCGTCGTGGTAATCTCCGCGGCGAACACCGAGGCACTGCAGGCGCTCATCCGCCCGCTGCCCCACTACGGCAAGGAAAGTTATCTCGTGTTTGAGGATAGCAAGGTGATTGAGCGCGGCGTGTGGCCTGCAGAGGGGAAGGTCTGGAGCTTTACGGCTACCGATCATTGAAATGGACAAGGCCGGAGACTATCTCGCACCGGCATGGTCGAAGTGAATATGCCGCTCACCATCCTCAGCAGTCTCGATGACATCCCGGCCGCCGGCTGGAATAACCTAGCGGGAGAGGCCAACCCGTTCCTGCGCCACGAATTTCTCAGCGCCCTGGAACGCCACCATTGCGTGGGCGTGGAGACGGGCTGGATTCCACAACACCTTGTAGTACAGGAGCAGGGCAGGCTCGCCGGGGCCGTACCAATGTATCTCAAGGATAATTCCTACGGCGAATTTGTCTTTGACTGGGCCTGGGCCGACGCCTACCGGCGCGCCGGCCTGCGCTACTATCCCAAGCTGGTCGTGGCCGTACCCTACACCCCCGCCACCGGCCCGCGCCTGCTACTCGCCGATGACGTACAGGGAAGAACTAATGTCGCGGGAGGCAGGACGCCGGGAGCGACAGATACACCGCAGATTGCGGATGTGCTCATTACAGGCGCGCTCGAACACGCACAGCGGCTCAAGGTCTCTTCACTGCATTGGCTGTTTACTACCGAACAAGACACCCGGCAGCTCGAAGCCCACGGCCTGATGCGCAGGACCGGCTGTCAGTTCCATTGGCACAATCAGGGTTATCGCGATTTCGATGACTTCCTTGCGCAGTTGACCGCTGAAAAACGCAAAAAGGTCAAACGCGAGCGGCGCTTTGTGTGTGAAGCGGACATCGAGATCGAGGTGTTGAACGGCCGGCAAATCTCCGCCGAACAGTGGGAAATCTTTCACCGCTTCTATAACTCAACCTTCCTCAAACGCGGCGGTATCGCCTCCTTGACCTTGGGTTTTTTCCAGGAGATCGGGCAGACGATGGCCGATAACGTCGTGCTGGTGCTCGCCCGCCACCACGGGCGCTACGTCGCGGGCGCCTTCAACCTGCGCGGCACGGATACGCTGTACGGGCGGCACTGGGGCTGCAACGAGGCGTTTCACAGCTTGCACTTCGAGGTCTGTTATTACGCCGCCATCGAGCATTGCATCGCCCTGGGTCTTCAGCGCTTCGAGGCCGGCGCGCAGGGCGAACACAAGCTCAGCCGCGGCTTCCTGCCCACGCCCACCTGGTCGGCGCACTGGCTGAGCCACCCCGCCTTCAGCCAAGCCGTCGAGGAGTTCCTTAGCCACGAGCAGGACAACATGGCGTATTATATGAACGAACTCGGCGAACATACGCCTTACAGGCAATGCCCCACATGAACGCTGCTATGGATGAACGGGTAACCATCCCCTGTTGGCTCAGCCCAGAGGATCAGAAATTCCCTGACGTGAATCTGGCCTTGCGCGAGCCCGATGGGCTGTTGGCGCTGGGTGGCGATTTGAGCCCCGGCCGCCTGCTGGCAGCCTACCGCAAAGGGATTTTTCCGTGGTACAGCGACGGCCAGGGATGGCCTAGTGTCGCGGGAGGCAGGACGCCGGGAGCGACCGAGGGGCAACCCATTCTGTGGTGGTCGCCCGATCCGCGCGCCGTATTGTTCCCATCGCGCGTGAAGATTTCGCGCAGTCTGCATAAAACTCTCAAGCAGGGCCGCTACCGGATTACGATGGATCAGGCCTTTCGCAGCGTGATGGAGGGCTGCGCCGAACCGCGCAACGGTGTCCCGGGGACCTGGATCACGCGCGCCATGTTAGAGGCCTATACCGAACTGCACGAAAGGGGGTTCGCACATTCCATCGAGACCTGGCGCGACGGCCGGCTGGTGGGCGGACTTTACGGCGTTGCGCTGGGGCGGGTGTTCTTCGGCGAATCCATGTTCAGCCGCAGCCCGGACGCCTCCAAGGTCGCGCTGGTTTCCCTCGCCCGGCAGTTGGTAACGTGGGGATACGGTCTGATAGACTGCCAAATTTACACCGAGCACCTGGCAAGCCTCGGGGCGGAGACCCTCCCCCGCGAGATATTTACCCGTTTTTTGGAGCAGTGGGCAGAACAACCCGGCCGAGACGCCCCTTGGCACTTTACAGTCGCTCTTCCCTGTACGTCAGAAGATCATGACTGAGTCCAGAGCTTACGACAGCGGCCCCGGCGCGGCGGCGCAGCCCGATATCCACGCCATGGATTTTTATCTCGCGGGCCCACACCCCTGCAATTATCTGGCAGGCCGGCCGGCCGGCACACTATATGCCGATCCCTATCAACCGGTCAGCACCGCCCTTTACAGCCGGCTGATAGATCACGGCTTCCGGCGCAGCGGCGAGTATCTGTACCGCCCGCACTGCCAGGGCTGCGAGGCCTGTATCCCGGTGCGCATCCCCGTCGCTGAATTCCAACCTAAACGCAATCAACTCCGCACCTGGCGGCGCAATCAGGATCTCACGGTACGGGCCGTGGCCGGCCACTATCGGGAAGACCACTTCCATCTCTATCAGCGCTATCTGGCAAGCCGCCACCCCGGCGGCGAGATGGACAGCACCGCCCCTGAACAGTATCAAAGCTTCCTGCTCTGCGCTGGGCTGGATACCCAGCTCTACGAGTTCCGCAGCGGCGACCGGTTGCTGGCCGTGGCGGTGACCGACCATCTCGAACAAGGGTTGTCGGCGGTATACACCTTTTTTGATCCCGATCAGCCGGCGCGCAGCCTCGGCCGTTACTCCATCCTCTGGCAGATCCACGAGGCCCAGCGGCTAGGGTTGCCGTGGCTGTATCTCGGCTACTGGATCAAAGAGTGCCGCAAGATGAGCTATAAAGATGAGTACCACCCGCTGGAGACGTACCTTCACGGACGTTGGTCGCGTATGGTCGCTCCCGCGACATTAGTTCTTCCCTGTACGTCAGAGGAAGATTGACGCTTAAATGGTATAATGACCGATTATAGATTGAGCGCAAGCACTGATGGCAAAAGAAGAACACATTGAAATGGAAGGCACGGTCATCGAAACCCTGCCCAATACCATGTTTCGAGTCCAGCTCGAAAACGGCCACATCGTCACCGCGCACATCTCAGGGAAGATGCGCAAACACTACATCCGCATCCTGACCGGCGACAAGGTCACCGTGCAGCTTACCCCTTATGATCTTACCAAAGGCCGCATCTCCTTCCGCGCCCGGTGATAAACAAAATAAAGCAGTAACGAGTAGCAAGTAGCAAGTAGCAAGAAATTTTTGGTTAAGAGAATTTTTAAGCCAACCGGAAGCTTCTTATCCTTGCTACTTAGAACTTGCTACTTGCTACTGTTTTTATAAAAGCAGCCACTACTCCACCTCAAGCTGCGGATCTTTCTGATCCTGACTCTCTTCGATGGTGAAGCTCAGCTTGCCGTCCGCTTCGTCCACCTGTACATGCCCGCCCGCGGCCAGTTTGCCGAATAGCAACTCCTCGGCGAGCGGCCGCTTGATGTTCTCCTGAATCAGCCTCGTCATCGGCCGCGCGCCCATGGCGGGGTCGAAGCCGTGCTCGGCGAGCCATTCGCGCGCCTTGGAGGTCAGTTCCAGGGTGACGTGTTTCTCCAGCAGTTGCATCTCGAGTTCGGCGATGAATTTATCCACCACATGGGCGATGGTCGCGCCGTCGAGCGGCTTGAACTGGATGATCGCGTCCAAACGGTTGCGGAACTCCGGCGAGAAGGTGCGCTTGATGACCTCCATGCTGTCGCCGCTGTGATCCTGCCGGGTGAAGCCGATGGACGGCCGGCTCATCTGTTCGGCGCCGGCGTTGGTGGTCATCACGATCACCACGTTGCGAAAATCGGCCTTGCGTCCGTTGTTGTCGGTGAGCGTGCCGTGATCCATCACCTGTAAGAGTAGATTGAACACATCGGGGTGCGCCTTCTCGATCTCATCGAGCAACAACACCGCGTGCGGGTGCTTGGTGATGGCCTCGGTGAGCAGTCCGCCCTGATCGAAGCCGACGTATCCCGGCGGCGCGCCGATCAGCCGTGACACGGTGTGGCGCTCCATGTATTCCGACATGTCGTAGCGGATCAACTCTATGCCCATGACACGGGCAAGCTGGCGCGTAACCTCGGTCTTACCCACGCCGGTGGGGCCTGAAAACAGGAACGACCCGATCGGCCGTTGCGTATTGCCCAGCCCGGAGCGCAGCATCTTGATGGACGCGGCCAACGCATGGATGGCCTCATCCTGGCCGAACACCACCATCTTGAGATTGCGCTCCAGATTGCGCAGCGTATCCTTGTCGGAGCTGGATACGCTCTTCAGGGGGATGCGCGCCATCTTGGCCACCACGCTCTCCACCTCGTCTACCCCGATGGTCTTTACCCGCTGCTCCGGCGGCAGGATGCTCTGGTTGGCGCCGGCCTCGTCAATCACGTCTATCGCCTTATCGGGCAGATGCCGGTCGTTGATATAGCGGTTCGACAGCTCGACCGCGGTGCGCAATGACTCAGGGGAATACGCCACCTTGTGGTATTCCTCGAAGCGCGAACGCAACCCCTGCAAGATGGCGACGGTCTCTTCCACCGAAGGCTCGGTGATATCAATCTTCTGGAAACGCCGGGACAGCGCCCTGTCCTTCTCAAAGATGCCGCGGTATTCCTGATAAGTGGTGGAACCGATGCAGCGCAACTCGCCGGAGGCCAGCGCCGGCTTGATGAGATTAGAGGCGTCCATCACGCCGCCCGAGGCGGAACCCGCGCCGATGATGGTGTGGATCTCGTCAATAAACAGGATAGCGCCACGCTCCTTTTGCAGCTGATTGAGCACGGCCTTGAGGCGCTTTTCAAAATCGCCGCGATACTTGGTGCCGGCCAGCAGGGCGCCCAGATCCAGCGCGTAGATCGTGCTGTCCTTGAGCACCTCGGGGACTTGGCCGTCCACGATCATCTTGGCGAGTCCCTCGGCGATCGCGGTCTTGCCCACGCCGGCCTCCCCGACGTAGAGGGGGTTGTTCTTGCGGCGCCGGCACAGGATCTGTATGGTGCGCTCGACCTCGTTCTTACGGCCGATCAGCGGATCTATCTTGCCGAGGCGCGCCTGCTGGTTGAGGTTGGTGGCGAAGTTCTCGAGCGGGCTCTTGGCAACGGAATCGGCGCCGGCCTCCTCATCCTGCAAAGGCGTGATGCCCTGCCCTTCGTTCTCGCCTTGCACCTTGGAGATGCCGTGGGAGATGTAGTTGACCACATCCAGCCGGGTGATGCTCTGCTTCTTAAGCAAAGAAACGGCCTGGGATTCCTGTTCGTTAAAGATCGCGGCCAACACATTGGCCCCGGTGACCTCCTTTTTGCCGGAGGCCTGCACGTGGAATACCGCGCGCTGCAGGACGCGCTGAAAGCCTAGCGTAGGCTGAGTCTCGCGGGTGTCATGCTTGGAGAGCAGCGGGGTGGTCTCGGTGATGTAATGCTTGAGTTCGCTCCGCAGTTTCTCGATATCGGCGCCACAGGCGCGCAACACGACGGCGGCGGTAGGGTTGTCCAGCAGTGCGAGCAGTAGATGCTCCACCGTCATGAACTCATGCAGCTTTTCGCGCGCCTCACGGAAGGCGTGATTGAGGCTGAATTCCAATTCCTTGCTTAACATACGATTAACCTCATGGCGCGTCTCAATTACTTAAGACCTGTAGTGAGATAATAAGTTTAGCGCTCCAAGATATCAATAAGTATAGTAGGCCGAATGAATTCGGCCCTACTCCTGTTCTATGCCTCTTCCAGGGTGCACAACAGAGGATGTTGATTGCTCTGTGAAAAATCATTGACCTGGGCGACCTTGGTCTCGGCGATTTCACGGGGGTACACGCCACACACCCCTATTCCGCGGGTGTGCACATGCATCATAACCTGGACGGCTTTCTCACGGCTCATACCGAAAAAAGTCTCCAGTACCAGCACAACGAATTCCATCGGCGTGTAATCGTCGTTCAGCAGAATAACCTTGTAGAGGGTCGGTTGCTTGAGCTTGGGCTTCGCCTCTTCCAGCTCCACCCCGTCATCATGCAGTGGACTGTTTGCCATGGTTTGATTCTAGACCAAATTTGGAAAGGTGTTAAGCGTTGCAGGCCGAATGAATTCGGCCCTACAGCAGGTGCGAGTGCAGGTCACCGCCCCCCCGGACGCTGCACTCAGGACCGTGTAGCTTCCCGCAGAACCCAGATCTGGCGCGACCTCGTGGCTGGCGAATGCCGGGGAGGCGGCGTAAGGAAGCCCGGCGGCGAATCCCGCGATTGCCAAGAGGCTCAAGTATTTGGACTTCATCTTGTTCATTTCAAAGTGATAGGAGAGAAATTATAGCCAGCGTCTTACCTTGGCCTTGTACTGCAAATAGGCCTCACCGAATTTTTGCTCCAGGTAGCGCTCTTCACGGGCGACCACGCCATGATGGATCGCGAGTAACACCAGTGGCAACAGCAGCAAAGGCCACGCGCTATTCATGATACTGGCGAGGGCAAGGTAAAATAGTGTGAGCGCGAGATACAGCGGATTGCGCGTAAAGCGATAAGGCCCCTCCATCACAATCGCCGTGGTGGGGCTATATGGGTCAACCGGCGTGCGCGCACGGCGCATGGCGCGAAAGGCGAACCCCGCGCACAGCACACCATACACCATCAGTAATCCGCCGACCGGCCAGGTCACTGCCGTCGGCAGAAATGGCAACGGGTATAGCTTGTTAAGCAGCCAACCCGCCAGCCCCCCGCTCAAATAAATCAGCGGCGGCGGCGCGATGATGCCCGCGGTGTCTTGCCTGTTAAGGAAGCGGCGTAGGTCCATAGGGAACGTTGGCCTCCTCGGATTGATAAGGCGCTAATGGCTTATTCTCCGCAATATCCTTGACCCACAGAGGATTCAGCAACAGCGACTTCGCGCTCAAGATGATGTCAGCGTCTTGCAGCGCCGCTTCCGCGGTCACGCGGTCATGAATTTTTCCGCAGATGATGATGGGCAGCCGGGTAACTTCGCGCGTAAGTTGCGCCATGTTGCGATCAGTGCCGAAGGCTCGGACGCTGAAATCGTAGGTGGACACCGAAATCGCGTCTATGGGTTCCTGCGAAAGCAGTTTGATGATCTGCTGCCATTCGTCTTTGTCGGCGAACAACAAGACGTCCATATCGGCGACGCCCCAGTTGGAAATGCGGAAGCTCAGGATTTTATTCTTCGGCACCACCTTGCGCACGGCTTGGATGACTTCGTGAGCGAAGCGATAGCGGTTTTCCACCGAACCGCCATAGCCATCGGTGCGCTGATTGGAAAAACTGGAGAGAAATCCGTTGATGAGATAGCCGTGCGCGCCGTGAATCTCGATGCCGTCGAAGCCAGCGGCGATGGCGCCTTGCGCGGTCTGCGCGAAGCCTTCGATGGCATGGTCTATATCCACCTGCGTCATCGCCTCCGGGATGGGATAAGGTTGACCCGTGAGCGGATTATTTTGTTTGGGTGTGATGGCGCTCGGCGCGATCACGTGACGGGCGGGATTCACCTCCGGCCAAGACATGCGTCCGCAGTGAAAGATCTGCGCAATGGATACGGAGCCTGCCTCGCCTATCGCGGCCGTCACCGGTTTCCAGGCGTCAATTTGGTTTTGCGTGAGCAGGCGGGCTTGTCCCGGGTAGCCCTGCGCGCTCTCGTTGTCGGTGATGATGGCCTCGGTGTAGACGAGCGATACGCCGTTTTGCGCGCGGCGCACCAGAAAATCCAGCACGTCCTGGCGCGGTATGCTGCCGCCCGGCGAGGACATGCGCGTCATGGGCGCGACGCCGATGCGGTTTTTCAACACATGGCCGTTGAGCACGAAGGGTGAGAAAAGTTTATTTTGTTGTTTCGTCATGCGCCTCTTAACTCCTCACATTGATTGCTCTATAGTTGCTCTATAGTTGTCACGCCGCTTCGCAACGTGACCCACTGCCGATTGAATGAATTATTTTGCCGCACGCAGTGTCTCCAGATACTGCATGAGACCCCGACCGCAACTGTGCAGCAATTTAATATCACGTGCGTTCTTAGCAATGCCCATGCAGCCCTCCAGCGCCGCCACGATAAAGGTGGCCGCCGCCTCGGAATTGATATCGCTGCGCACCCTGTTCGCTTGTTGACCTTTCGTCAGGGCCTGACTGATCCCTTGTTGCCAAAGGCGATAGACATGATCGAGCCGCTGCCGGAAACCTTCGTCCATCGGCGACATCTCCTGAGCGAGATTGTTTAAGGGACAACCCAGACACACGTCTTGGGCGTCGAGCCGCCCGCCGATGTCATTAAGAATGTGCAACAGGCCGTCTATCGGGTTGTTGAAATCGGCCAAGGGGCGCACCCATTTGCCGAGGGTGTCCTCTTGGATCAATTCTTCAACTACCGCATAACCGAGCGCGAGCTTATCGGGGAAGTGATGATAGAGCGCGCCCTTGGTCAAGCCCGTCTTGGCGAGGATATTGCTGAGGCTCGCGGCCTGAAAACCGCATAGGTGGATCTCCTCGAGGGCGGCCTGAAGCAGGATTTGACGAGTCTGGTCTGGATTACGGCCGTGTGCGGTAGACATCGCTCAACTCGCTTGGCCGGAGCCAGCAGAGAAGCGGCCGTCACCTTCTACCAGGCAGCGACCAGGATATTGCCTAGCAACAGGATAACCCGGACAATAGTCAGGATTTGCAAGTGTCGAACACTGATTATTCATGGTCGGAGGTGTGATCTAACATACCAACCAGTATGTATGTGATCAGGGCATATTGTCAATATGCCTGCTCAACCGATTTTTGACTGATGTTGCGACACTAGCAATTATTTATAGGTTATTGTTTTTAATATGGTAATAAACATCCTGGCAACACCTATCGAGCCCGCCAGCCTGGCGAGCCCCCTAAAGCCTTACCTGCCTGACCGTACCGGGGAGCGCCTGTATTGGGGCCAGCTCTACGGGAGCAGTTATGGTCTGGCGCTGGCCGCCGCCGCGCGCCGGCATGCCGGTCCATTGCTGCTGGTGACGGAGGACACGCTGGCGGCACAACGGTTGGAGTATGAGCTGCGCTTTTACATAGGCGATAACCCTGCCCTGCCCGTGCTGAGCTTTCCGGATTGGGAGACTTTGCCCTACGACAACTTTTCACCTCACCAGGACATCGTCTCGCAACGCCTGGAGGCGCTGTATCGTTTGCCGGGTTTACAG
>JAYUCX010000156.1:0-2811 GCA_043740145.1 Gammaproteobacteria bacterium | reverse complement strand
TCCTCCAGCCGCAAGGTGTCGGCGCGGATATCCAGTTCAGTGGTTGCACCGGCCTGCGTTGTTGCATGCACGGTCAAACGGCTGGGCGGTGACGGGGTATTGCCACGCCTGATGACCAGGCGGTCTACGCCCAGCGCCCAGCCCGTGGCGGTCGCTTCCGGCTTCCCGCCTCCCGCGACACTGGTACGACCGGCGTCTCGTTGCCAGCTAAATAGCCCACTGGCGCGAGTGAGTTTGACGGGTGCGGCAGCCCAAGAGACGTCGTCAAAACTGAATTCTCCATCCAACCGTCCGAGGTGTCCTCGCGTCCACTCTCCCCAGACCTGGAAGCCGCCCGTCCCTTCGCTGAATCTGATCGCGGTCGAACTCACCGGTTCCGACCACTGCGCCAGATCCATGGCCTGTCCGCGCAGATAAAATTTACCGTCCCACTCGGCGGGCTGCAATACCGCTCCGTTGAAATCCATGACAACGTCGAGATGCTGATCCGGCTTTTTCGGGAACGCCATCCCATTTTCACCCCCCAGCGTCAGCTTGCCGCTCAACTGATGGCGCGCGCCTTGACTGCTCAGAGTAAGGTTGACGCCGGTGAAATGCAGGCGCTTGCCTTGGGTTCGCTGATCAGTCCAGTAGAGCTCGCTGTCGTCCACGCGCAGGTGTCCTTGTTGCACGAACCAGCCGAGCACATCCCCTGAGCCTGTTGCCTCGTCATTCATGCCTTCGAGCAAGAGACTGCCGTCGCTACGTCTCACCAGCGAGAGCATCACCTTGGAGACTCGTAATCCGCCCGGCTTGATGCGTCCGTGGCGTAGGTAATAGGGGAGGTCCACCTCGACCACCATTTCGCCGAAGCGATACAGGGTGCGATCATCCGTGTCGTTCACCAGGCGCACATCGCTGAGCCGCATGCGCGGATTCAGCCCCTGCCACTCTACATCCACCGCGCCGATCTTGACGGGCTGGCCCAGGGTCTCGCTGACCCGTTGCTCGATATCGGCGCGGTAATGGCCTGCAAACGGCAGCAGCAGACGCACCACACCGATCGCCACGGCGGCCAGGATGATCGTCGCAATCACCGTGGAGGTGAGGCCGATCCGAAGATATTTAAGAAAACGCCGCATGATTTTTTGTGGATGCCATTGCTATGAGTAAGACCCTGCAGAGACTTTGAAGTTTTACCTAGTCAAGTAGGCCGAGCAGGGTTTTAGGTCAGTACGACGTCATACTGCTCTTGGGTATACAACGACTCCACCTGAAACCTGATCGGCCGTTTGATAAATTCCTCAAGCTCCGCCACGCTGGCGGATTCTTCATCGAGCATCAAGTCCACCACCTCTTGCGAGGCCAGTACCAGAAGCTTCTGACTTTCGTATTGGCGCGCCTCGCGCAGGATCTCGCGGAAGATTTCATAACACACCGTCTCGGCGGTCTTCAACGAGCCGCGCCCCTTGCACACCGGACACGGTTCGCACAGGATGTGCCCCAGACTTTCGCGGGTACGCTTGCGTGTCATCTCGACAAGGCCGAGTGCGGAGACGCCGCTGATGTGGGTTCGGGTGTGATCGCGCTCCAAATATTTTTCGAGCGAGCGCAGCACCTGACGTTTATGCTCAGGGTCTTCCATGTCAATAAGGTCTATGATGATGATGCCGCCGAGATTGCGCAGCCGCAGTTGCCGGGCGATGGCGTAGGTCGCCTCGAGGTTGGTTTTGAAAATAGTCTCTTCGAGATTGCGATGGCCGACAAAGGCGCCGGTGTTGACATCAATCGTGGTCATCGCCTCGGTCTGATCTATAATCAGATAGCCGCCCGATTTGAGCGGCACCCTGCTTTCAAGGGCCTTTTGTATTTCATCTTCGACGCCGTAGAGATCGAAGATCGGCCGCTCGCCGGGATAGTGTTCGATGCAAGACACCATCTCCGGCATGAACTTTTCGGCGAAGGCGATCACCTTTTGGCAGGTCTCGCGTGAATCTATGCGCAGCTTTTCGATCTCGGCGCGCACCAGGTCGCGCAAGGTGCGCAGCACCAGCGGCAGGTCTTCGTGAATCAGCGCCCCCGGCGGTTCGCTACGCGCGCGCTCCTCGACCGACTGCCACAGCTTATGTAGAAAATCCATGTCGGCGCGCAGGTCCTCCTCGCTGATGCCTTCGGCCGCAGTGCGTAGGATGTAACCGCCGCCGCCCTCCTGCGGCACGAAGGCGTTCACGATATCCTTAAGGCGCTGCCGCTCCGCTATGTCCTCCAGCCGGTGGGAGACGCCGATGTGCTGGGTGTAGGGGACGAACACCACGTAGCGCGAGGGGATGGCGATCTGCATGGTGAGCCGCGCGCCTTTCGTGCCCAGTGGGTCCTTGACGACCTGCACCAGAATCTCCTGGCCTTCGGTCAGCAGCTCACTGATGCCTTCGGGCGGGATGCGGATTTTACCCTCCTCGCCGCCCTTCGCGGCCAGCAGGATGTCGGAGGCATGCAGAAATGCGGCGCGATCCAAGCCGATCTCCACGAACGCCGCCTGCATCCCGGGCAGCACGCGGGCCACCCGGCCTTTGTAAATATTACCCACCAGTCCGCGCTTGTGGACGCGCTCGATAAATACGTCCTGCAATACACCGTTCTCGACCACGGCCACACGGGTCTCGTGCGGGGTGACGTTAATCAATATTTCCATGCCTATTTACAGCACCTCGATACCACAGCCGCGCAACAGCTCCGCCGTCTCAAACAACGGCAGACCCACGACGCCGGAATAACTGCCTTCCATCCGTTCAATAAAGGCCGCCGCGCGGCCTTGAATAGCATAGGCACCGG
>JAYUCX010000155.1:0-2824 GCA_043740145.1 Gammaproteobacteria bacterium | reverse complement strand
ATAATATCTCAGGCGTGCCGGTGGTGGACAAGGAAAACCTGGTCGGCATCGTCACCAATCGCGATCTGCGCTTCGAAACGCATTTCGATGCCCCGGTTTCCACCATCATGACTCCCAAGGAGCGGCTGATCACCGTCAAGGAAGGGACCGAGCGCGACCGGGTAGTGGAATTGTTGCATAAACACCGCATTGAAAAGGTGCTAGTGGTCAACAACAAATTTCAATTGCGCGGCCTGATTACCGTCAAGGACATCCAGAAGGCGAAGGAAAATCCGCAGGCCTGCAAGGATGATCTGGCGCGTCTGCGGGTCGGCGCCGCGGTCGGCACGGGACACGGGACCGATGAGCGTGTCGCGGCACTGGTTGCGGCGGACGTGGATGTCATCGTGGTGGATACGGCCCATGGTCATTCCCAGGGCGTGCTCGATCGAGTGCGTTGGGTCAAGAAGAACTTTCCTGACGTACAAGTCATTGGAGGCAACATCGCCACCGCCGAGGCCGCTCATGCCTTGGTCAAGGCGGGCGCCGACGCGGTCAAGGTGGGCATAGGCCCGGGCTCGATCTGCACCACGCGCATCATCTCCGGCGTGGGCGTGCCGCAGGTGACGGCAATTTCGAATGTGGCCGAGGCCTTGGCGGGCAGCGGCGTACCTGTCATCGCCGACGGCGGTATCCGCTACTCCGGCGACGTCGCCAAGGCGATTGCCGCCGGCGCATACTCTGTGATGATTGGCAGCATGTTTGCCGGCACCGAAGAGGCGCCGGGCGAGATCGAACTTTACCAAGGCCGCTCCTATAAATCCTATCGAGGCATGGGCTCGCTGGGCGCAATGACCCGGCAGGCCGGTTCCAGCGACCGTTATTTCCAGGAGGGCGCCGAGGCCGAGAAGCTGGTGCCGGAAGGCATCGAGGGCCGTGTCCCCTACAAAGGCAGCTTACAGGCCATCGTCCATCAATTGATGGGCGGCCTGCGCGCCAGCATGGGCTATACCGGCTGCGAAAACATCGAGGAGATGCGCACCAAACCGAAGTTCGTCCGCGTCACCCAGGCCGGCATGCGTGAGAGCCACGTGCACGATGTGACCATCACCAAAGAAGCGCCGAATTATCAGATTGATTAATAGTAGGGCCGAATTCATTCGGCCAGCTTCAGCCAACGTGCGAACCAATTCGCACCTACAGTTATGAGCAACATCCACGCCCACCGCATCCTCATTCTTGATTTCGGCTCGCAGTATACGCAGCTCATCGCGCGACGTGTGCGAGAGTTCGGCGTGTATTGCGAAATTCATCCCTATGACATGAATGACGCCGCGCTGCGCACCTTCGCTCCCAAGGGTGTGATTCTCTCCGGCGGGCCGGAGTCGGTGACTTTGCAGGGCACGCCACGCGCGCCGCAGTCGGTCTTTACGCTTGGCGTGCCGGTGCTCGGCATCTGCTACGGCATGCAGACCATGGCCGCGCAGTTGGGCGGCGAGGTGGAGAGTTCCGCGCACCGCGAATTTGGTTACGCCGAGGTGCGCGCGCGCGGCCGCTCCGAACTGCTGCGCGATATCGAAGATCGCACCAACGATGAAGGCCACGGTCTGCTCGACGTGTGGATGAGCCACGGCGACCGCGTGGCACGGTTGCCAGCCGGCTTTAAGGTGATCGCGAGCACCCCGTCGGCGCCGCTCGCCGGCATGGCCGACGAGGCGCGCCATTTTTATGGCCTGCAATTCCATCCCGAAGTCACACACACGCGCCAGGGCGCGCGCATCCTGCAACGTTTCGTGCTGGAGATTTGCGGCTGCGCCGCGCTGTGGACGGCACACAACATCGTCGCCGACAGCATCGCGCAGGTGCGCAATCAAGTAGGAAACAACGAAGTGCTGCTGGGCCTGTCCGGTGGCGTGGATTCCTCAGTGGTGGCCGCGCTGTTGCACAAGGCCATCGGCGATCAGTTGACCTGCGTATTCGTGGACAACGGCCTGCTGCGCCTGCATGAAGGCGATCAGGTCATGGCGACCTTCGCCAAACACATGGGCATCAAGGTGCTGCGCGTGGATGCGGAGCGGCGCTTCCTCGATGCGCTCAAAGGTGTCGCTGATCCGGAAGAAAAACGCAAACACATCGGCAGATTGTTTATCGAAGTGTTTGAGGACGAGGCTGTAAAGCTGAGAAATATCAAATGGCTCGCGCAGGGCACGATTTACCCCGACGTGATCGAATCCGCAGCCGCAAAATCGGGTAAGGCGCACGTCATCAAATCACATCACAACGTCGGCGGCCTGCCGGAAAAGATGAATCTCAAACTGGTCGAGCCGCTGCGCGAACTGTTCAAGGACGAAGTGCGCCGCCTTGGCCTGGAGCTGGGGCTGCCGCACGAAATGGTGTACCGCCACCCCTTCCCCGGCCCCGGCCTCGGCGTGCGCATCCTGGGCGAGGTGAAAAAAGACTACGCCGACACACTGCGCCAGGCGGACGCGATTTTTATTGAAGAACTGCGCAGGCACGATTTGTACGACAAGGTAAGCCAAGCGTTCGCGGTCTTTCTGCCGGTGAAATCCGTGGGCGTGATGGGCGACGCGCGGCGCTACGAACCTGTAATCGCCCTGCGCGCGGTGGAGACCGTGGACTTCATGACCGCACACTGGGCACATCTTCCGTACGACGTGCTGGATAAAATCTCCACGCGCATCATCAACGAAGTGCCCGGCGTGAGCCGCGTGGTCTATGACATCTCCGGCAAGCCGCCCGCGACGATAGAGTGGGAATAATCAATCGCTCTCACCCCTGACCCTCTCCGGAGGGAGAAGGGCCGGGGATGAGGGATAGAGGGCCA
>JAYUCX010000154.1:0-2827 GCA_043740145.1 Gammaproteobacteria bacterium | reverse complement strand
CCCGGCCAGGGTCACGTCAGGGAATCCACCTAACCCCATCTCCCGACGCTTGCCGCCGATCATCACCCGCAGAATCCAAGAGCGTGCGCCGAAGGGCGACACCTGCAATGCCAGACCCGCTACGCCGCCGACGAAGTGAAGGCCGGGGATATTCAGCCTACCGACTTCCAGTGGCGATATTTCCTTTGCCTTGCGTGCCATTATAAACCCCCCTTTGTACCCACCAATGGAATTGATGCTACATGCTACGGTGTGACATGGCAAGGAATAGATTATTTAGCGGTAACGCCTAGCTGGTAACGGGGTAGAGAGATTGCGTACTATCGAGTGACATGCTACGGTAGCATGATGTAAACGGACACCCTCTCCGCCATTCTTCTGCCTGTTGACAGACCGATCCATGCTGGTATGATTTATTCATACCATTTTGATATGAGGCCGCCTGTGGGAACCGCCGTCAAAAAGACCATCTCGCTTTCACCAGAGCTTGCCAAAGAGGCGGAAGAAATTGCGCGCGCCGAGGGCAAGACCCTGAGCGCCGTAGTTCAAGACGCATTACGCGCCGCGCGTGCGGCACGGCTTAAGGCCGATCTGCGCGGCATTCAGGGTTACTGGAGCCACAAGGCCAAGGAAAAGGGTCTCCTTACCGAGAAGGACTTGGAGCGCTACCTCCGTAAGTGAGGGTGGTCTTCGATACCAATATCTTCATTTCCGCCTTCGCCATCCCAGGCGGCCGGGCGGAAACTGCCGTCCTCAAGGTGCTCGCGGGCGACGTGCACCTGGTAATTTCCCGCGATATCATCCACGAGGTACTTGAGGTGCTGGCGCGCAAATTCAGCCACGACACAGAACAACTGGCGCACACAGCAGTATACTTGTCAGAACTTGCGGAGGTCGTAACACCGCGCCGCCGGCTCAAAATACTTGATGATGAGCCGGACAACCGGATCATCGAATGCGCTGTCGCTGGAAAGGCTGACACCATCGTAACAGGGGATCAAGCTATGCTGCGGTTGGGGGCCTATCGGGGAATCCGGATTCTGTCGTTAAAGAATTTTCTCGACGGAGTTAAGCATACGTGAGCACGGATTTCTGGCCACGCGCCGTCATTCATCTCGACATGAACGCCTTCTTTGCGTCGGTGGAGCAGCGCGACTTTTCCGAATTGCGCGGCAGGCCGGTGGCGGTGACCAATGGCGAAGTCGGCACCACGATCATCACCTGTTCCTACGAGGCGCGTGCCTATGGCGTACATACCGGCATGCGGCTCAAAGAGGCGCGCCAACTCTGCCCGCAACTTATCCGGCGCCCTGCCCGGCCTAAAGTCTATGCGGCAATCTCCACTGCCATCATGGAGGTGCTCTATGACATCAGCCCCGATATCGAGGTTTACTCCGTGGACGAGGCCTTTCTCGACGTGACGCGCTGCCAGACATTACACGGCACACCGGAGCACATGGCTCGCATGGCGATAGATAAGGTACGCGAGGTCAGCGGTCTCCCCTGCTCGGTGGGCGTGAGCGGCGACAAGAGCACGGCCAAATTTGCCGCCAATCTCATGAAACCTAATGGCTTTACCGTGATCCCGCCGTGGGAAGCGCGTGAACGATTAGAGAACGAACCCGTCACGCATCTCTCCGGTGTCGCAGAAGGCATCGGCGGCTATCTCGCCGCGCACGGCGCGATAACCTGTGGCGATGTCGCGCGTCTGCCGGTAAGCGTGCTGGCGCGCCGTTTCGGCAATATAGGCCGCCACATCTGGCTGATGTGCCGGGGCGAAGATCCTGATGACGTGCGGGTTAATGTCGCCGCGCCCAAATCGCTCGGCCACGGCAAGGTCGTCCCGCCCGGCACGCGCGATAAAGAGACGCTGCTTACCTATTTCTTACATATGAGTGAAAAGGTGGGTGCGCGCCTGCGCCGTCATGACCTCGAGGCACAACGTTTCTTCATCGGTCTGCGCGGTTATAACAACTGGATCGGCAACAATATCTCACTCGCGCAGCCCAGCAACGACAGTAAAGCGATTTATCAACTGTGTAACATTGTCATACAGCAGATTTGGCGCGGCGAACCGGTGTCGCAGGTACAGGTTACCGCACTCGATCCGCAGCCTATGAATAATCAACTGGGCCTGTTTGAAGTTCATGACGAGCGTCATGATGTGCTCAATCAAGTCATGGATCAGATCAATCAACGCTACGGCGAATTCACCCTCGCCCCTGCGCGCCTGCTGCATCGCTCCGCCATGCCCAACGTCATCGCCCCATCCTGGAAGCCCAGCGGTCATCGGCAGTCTGTATAATTCGGTTTTGACTGGCGCTCGCATGGTCGCATGGCGAGCATGATAGTGACCCTATGAAACGTTCATCCAGAAACGGATTATCTATCGCAATGCTCACGCTCGTCTTGCTGAGCACGCCTCTGTACGCCGAGGAGAAGCAGACCGGCCCTTCTCAAGCAGATCTTGACGTACAGGGACGTACTAATGTCGCGGGAGGCAGGATGCCGGGAGCGACCGCCAAACACGCCATCCAATTCACGCCATCCGCGTCGGCGTCCATGACCTGCCGCCCGCGCTGTTCGCCGGCGCGCTGAGTTATTTGATTGTATTCGGCACGCTGGGTTTTGTCGCCTTTACCTGGCTGTTGCACACCGTCACGCCTGCCCGGCTCGGGACCTACGCCTACGTCAATCCCGCCGTGGCGGTAGCGTTAGGCGGGTGGCTGCTGGGCGAAACCTTGACCCGCCCCCAGATCTTCGGCATGACGGTTATCCTGATCGGCGTTATCCTGGTAACCGTTTCCTCTTCCAGGAGTTAACTCTT
>JAYUCX010000153.1:0-15405 GCA_043740145.1 Gammaproteobacteria bacterium | reverse complement strand
AATTCCAGGGGCAATCCGCGCCGCTTCGCATCGAGCGCACAGCTTTCCAGGATATCAGGACCTTTCAGCGGACTTAACGCCCCCAGTACAACGATTCGCAAAGGCTCGGCGCTGGCTAAAGGGGGTGGCGCGGGGACAGGGTAGTTATCTCTGTCGTCTTCGGGATGCGGCGACAATACAAATCGTGCGGAAGGAAAATAACGGCTGAGCCTGCGTGCTACGTCGAGACTCGGCGTGAAAACCTTTTCGGCGTGCTCCAAGAGTTTGGCATGTCTGCCGCGCCAGGTCCGAATGTCCACATTCCCCGGCGCCGGGGCGAATTTCAAACAGCGATTGCAGCCGTCTTCATCGGGCTCGCCGCAGTAACTGTTCCGGAGGCTGGACATGCTGACCTGCGGGCAGGCGGAGTAATAATCGTGCGCGGTAAAATCATAGGCAACCTCGAGATCATTGGGCAGATCAAAGAGGCGAGGGTGGATCGCCAGGGTGTGGTGGAAGTGGACACGCTGTATCTGCAATGCACGCAACACATTGAGTAGTTCAGGATAGTCCTGCTCGATATCGAAAAAGAGACACAAATCTTCGTTGCTATTGGCGCAAGACAACTCAGTTTGGCCGTCGGCGCAGGGGCGGAGCAACAGCACCCTCGCCGAACCGGCGAGTAATCGTACCAGCTCACGAATGTGCTTTTCCGTGCCGCCCGCCCGGTCGTGGGTGATGAATAAAAGCAGGGGCGCGGGATCTTGCCGCAAGCGCGCCATATCCACCGCAAACCGCAAGGGACGAGCAGGGTCTTGCTGAATGTGAGCGTGCACCTGCATTTCATAGTGTGGATGCAGGCGGCGCATGACTTCCATGGCCTGGGTCTTGCGCGGATTCTGCGAGTCGGTAAAGCTTACCCCGCCCGCATGGTAGACGAAGGTATCCGCGCACAATACATTGCGCCACCCCTTCTTTGCGGCACGCAGGCTGAAGTCATTTTCCTCGCCATAGCCTTTGCCGAAATGCTCAGTGTCGAAGAGGCCGATATCATCGAGACCGTCCCGGCGTATATACATGCAAAAGCCGACCGCCGTCGGAATCTCCAGACTCTTGCCTCGGTTGACCTCACTGAATAATTTATCGAGTTGATTTAGGGCATAGCCGGCCGGTAACGCATTATCTTCACAAAATTTTGGATAGCTGCAGAGGGTGGCGTTGTTGGAGAAGGGTGTCACGGTGGCAATATTCCCCTCGCTGTAGGCGCAACGGCGCAGCCGGTCCAGCCAGTCGTTGGCGACCTCGGTGTCGCTATTGAGCAGGACACCATCGCGCTCGGGGTGGAGCAGCATGCCGCGGTTGACAGTCTCCACGAAGCCAAGATTTTGTTTATTTTGCAACAGCGTGATCTTGCCTGCCGTTGCAAGTTCTTTAAGATGATTTACCAGATCAGGTTCAGGGCTCGCATCATTGATGACGATGATCTCATGGGAACTGGTGTTGGCAGAGGAAAGTACACTGTCAATACACCGCTTGGTTTCTTCCAGGCCGCGAAAGACGGGGATGATAATATCCACGATCTCGCTGCGCGGTTCGACAGGTGAACCGCTGCGGATGTTGGATAGGGGCCTGATGTCAGACAGTGGCGCTACTGTAGGGGCGAAGCGTCGCAGAGATGCCTTTAGCGAGGTCACAAGTCGCACATAGGGACGGCTGTAACGCCAGATCCTTGAGGCGTGAATCTCGCTGAGCGCTTGACGGATCTGTTCGATCTCGCTGCGCTGCCTGGTATGCTCGCCGGTCAGTTTTTCATGTTGGGCTTCCAGTGCGTGATACTGTGTGACCAGCGTGTTGAGTTGCGCGTTGAGAGAATGATGCTTTTGTTCGAGACCTTCCCGCTCTGTCCTGAGCTGATTTATTGCGTTCTCCAGCTCGGCCTTTTCTTCTTTGATGATGTTCAGTTCTGCCCGCATGGCTGTCATACGCTGCAACTGGGCATCAGGATTCAGGAGGCGCTGCGCAAGGGCCATGTAATCGGACGACATAGGCCATGAGATCTCTACTCTGAGCGAGCCGCCTTCCCGGAGCTTGGAAAGTTGCCCGAGGGAAATCGGCAGCTCGATGCTAGGATCTTCACCTGTAACAAGAGCGGTTACTTCGAATCGCTTCGTCAAATTGTTCGCAAACGCCATTTGCCGGTGACGGCTCTGTTCAAGAGTCGCTCTCTCTCCGTCCCAAGCCCATACAATCTCCCCGTTTTGGCCGACCAGCGACAGGCTATGGATATGCAGAAAGCCGGGGCGGTCGGCAGGGTCGAGCCGCAGTCCGGTGAGATCTTCATTCAAAGAGGGAACGGCAAATTCGATCAGTTGCCGATCGTTTCCAATCTGCGCGAGTGACGTGATGCTATTTTCTTCGCGGTAATCGTTCTCCGGTGTGCGCCAGTAGAGTTGGCAGGCGAAGTGCAATTCCGGCTGAGGGGTTATCGTGGCGGGTAGATCGGATATCTGAGCAATCCCGTCGGCAGGCGCCGCCTCAACGATGAACTGGTAGGTCAGCGCATCGGGTTGCGCACGCAGGTACTGATACAGTTTGGGGGGCAGGGCGTCTATGTGGCGAGCGCCAAACTCGGAGGCGCGGATATCTACATTTACCGTATCTATGCTTAATGCGCGCAGATGGTGTTGCTGAAGAAATTCCAGGAGGGATTTGCGCGTGAAAAAACGCACATGGGTATCATCCAGCAGACCTTCAGGGCCATAACGAAATTCTCCCGCCAGAAGGTCCGCGATCAAGCCCGCATGGGCGATATTGGGAATAGAAAGCAGGATGCGGCCATCGGGTTTCAGCAGATCCGGTAATTGATCTACGACGCAGCCGGGATTGCGCAGGTGTTCCAGTACGTCGGCGCAGACGATAAAGTCATACTGTTGTCCTGCAAAAATCTTGGCAAGGTCCGCCTGTTCAAGATCGGTCATCTGTAGATTTCGATAAAATGAGGCCGCTGTTTGAGCCTGCGCGGGGTCATACTCCACCCCATCCACGGTGCATTGTTTAACGGTGGAAAGGTATTGACCGAGGATCCCGGGGCCGGAGCCCAAATCCAGCACTAGGGTCTCAGGGGCGATCAGTCTGGCGATCTTGGCCAGCGAACCTTGGCCATCCGGGTCAAGATGGCGGGTATAGACATGGGGCTCAGAAGTGACCGAAGGCATGGCCGTAATTATAGGACTATGTGGCGGTGCATGAAAGACCGAGTCAGTATCTGGCACCTCTAAAAATGCGTCTTTTGCTTCAATACTGTGCTGTACAGGGAAGTACGAATGTCGCGGGCGCAGGACGCGCAGGAGCGACCGTGGTAGCTTGTCTTGAAGCAAAATCCATCATTTTTAGAGACACCCTATCGCCAAAACCTGCTAAATTAGCCACTTATGAGCCGGTCTCCCACTCTTTCGATTGCGATTGTTTGCTATAGCCCCGATATTTCTTTGCTAAGTAAAACGATTGCGAGTGTCAATGCGGCAATCGGGTATGCACAAGACGGGGGTGAATTGGGCGAAATAGTGTTATGGTTGATTGACAATGGTCTGCGCCGCCACTACGCGATCGGTGCGACGCAAGGCGTTTCGCCGCTATTCCCGGATGTTACTGGGACCCTGCGGATGAGGCCGACGTGTCCGTCCGCCGCTGCCACGGTCCATCGCGTCGATCTCGCCGAATCCCTGCTGCATGAGTATTATCAGAACCTCCTGGCGAGTTGTCCTGACCTTGGTTCAAGTACGGGAAAATGCGAACTGCGATATTGACTTATCATTCCCACCGGGTCGCGGGTGGCGATTATGGCAACAATGACCATGTCGCGTTGCGTGAGGACTTTCGTCGAATTCTCGCCAGTCGGCTTCCCGTAGTTTCACTGCTGCAAGTCGTCCGCGGGCTGCTCGACGACGCGCCATTGCCGGAGAGGGCGGTTGCCTTTTCCTTCGACGACGGCATGGACCTGGATTTCCTCGATCAGATCGATGCCGTCCACGGAGAGCAGCACAGCTTCTGTCGGATCATGGCCGATGCCCTGGCAGACGCCCGACATCCGGCATATGCGCCGGCAACGTCCTTCGTGATTGCGGATCCTGAGGCCCGCCAGGAGATGGATCGCGTGTGCTTGCAGGGTCTCGGACGCGTCAACGACAACTGGTGGCTGTCGGCGGTGAATTCCGGTCGTCTGCTGATTGGAAACCACAGCTGGGACCATGGCCATCCTGCTTTGCTGCGGTATCGCGGGGTGCCGGAGTCCCGCCTCAGCTTCCTGGGCGTGACCGACCATGCGCAGGCCGATCTGCAACTTCGGCAGGCAGGTGAATCGATTTCACGGCTTGCGCCCAATCCCGGTCTGGCGTTGTTCGCCTATCCCTTCGGCAATTCCACCGATTATCTCGCGCGGGAGTACCTGCCGACTTTCACGCACGAGCATGGGCTCCTCGGGGCTTTCACAACTGTTCCGGAGATTGCCCATGAAGGATCGAATCGTTGGCTGTTGCCAAGGTATGTATGCGGAGCAGACTGGCGTTCCCCGGATGAACTGGGGGCAATTCTGAAATGGCTTTGAACAAGATCAGCTTCGGCTGCGGACAAGGCAAGTTGTCCGGCCGGATCAACGTCGATCTCACTGTTGCGGTTGGTTCTTGACTCCGCCCACTTATGAGCCGGTCCCCCACCCTTTCCATTGCGATTGTTTGTTATAGCCCCGATATTTCTTTGCTAAGTAAAACGATTGCGAGTGTCAATGCGGCAATCGGGTATGCACAAGACAGGGGTGAATTGGGCGAAACAGCGTTATGGTTGATTGACAATGGTCCGCATCAGGAGGGAGCTGCTGATATCGAAACCCTGGTACATGGAGATCTGGTTAGGATGAACGGCATGTCAATCCAGGTGATCCACTGTGAAGAAAATCTTGGCTACGGGAGAGGCCATAATCTCGCCATCCGGCGCACCAGCAAGGACTATCATTTGATATTAAACCCGGATGTCATTTTGGCGGAGGATGCTCTTTACCAATGTCTCACCTTTATGGAGAATCATCCGGATATTGGCCTCTTGGCACCCGCTGTGACCGGAGAAAATAATGAGCCGCAATATTTATGTAAACGCTACCCTGCTGTGTTAGATCTTCTGTTGCGTGGCTTTGCTCCACGAGCCGTTCAGCGCTTGTTTCGAAAGCGCCTTGCTTATTATGAGATGAGGGATGTGCTCAATACAGCGACGGTATTTGATGTGCCCATGGTGAGCGGTAGTTTTATGTTCTTCAGGCGCCCCGTGCTTTCGAAGCTGGGCGGCTTCTCCGATGATCTGTTTCTGTACTTTGAGGATTTCGATCTCTCTCAAAGAACGCGTGAAATAGCGCGCACCGCCTATGTGCCCGCCGTTCGCATCCGGCATTTTGGAGGTAATGCGGCAAAGAAGGGGGTGGCTCATATCGGGATGTTTATCAAATCCGCTCTCATTTTCTACAAAAAGCACGGATGGAAATGGTTGTGAGCGCCGACTAATCTCGCCTCAGAATGGGTTATTCCGACAGTATTCCCATAACTCAGGCCATACATTCAGCGCAGTTCCGTAACGTTGTAATACATCCCGCATCCCCTCGCTACCGAGGCGGCCTGCCGACAGCACTGCCCTATTCGATGGGCTAACATCATCGGGCGGAGTGGATGTCCCGTTGGCGGTGATGATGCGTTGCACGTCTTTTATCCAGTAATCCGGCGCATCGGGATGTTCCTGCAGACGATTGTGCAGGCGTCGCATCACGTCAGCCCGCATGGATAGTCTGTGTTCCTGGAGGGCAGTCTTAAAGGTGTTCTCATCGGCGTCGGCAATGTCGAGATAAAGCGTTGCGAGCGAATGGAGGCGTTGAAGAGCATGCCTGGCCAGGCAACGCGGCGCATCACGCAAGGCAAGATCGGCGAGATAACCGAGCACATTCGGTCTGGCCGCTATGTCCAGCGTGTCCCTATCCCAGCGTCGCGGTGGTTCAGGAAGATGTAATAGCCCCCACGAAAATTCAAGCACGAGCATATCGGGATAAAGGTACTGTGTGGCGGCGCCGAACAATGCATCTTCGTTGCCGAACTCCGGCGCGGTGGGAGGGAGCAGACGGCGATTATCCAGGCCCATGGCGGTTGTCGTCATAAGGCCTTTGGAGGTTGCGAAATGCAGGCCTGGATGTCCCCACCACAGCGTGCGGGAACTGCTGTTGTGCAGGTAGTCAGCCTCGCTGGCTATAAAGCGCTGGCGGGAATCCTTATCCAAATCGAATAACCAGCCTGGAGAATTGATGCCGGGATCGCCGAAGCTTCCGGCGACTGTTAATAATACCGGCGAGACTTTGGCCACACGTGGTATTTCGTGGGGTTGCAGGTGGCTTACCGATGCCTGTGTCAGAGTGCCCCCGGAAAAATGCCCCAGCGCCTGAGTCAGAGTTGCGCCAAGTATTTCTTGATGCTGAGCTATAGGGTCAATGTCGGCAATCTGATTGCGTTTTAGCAGTTCGTCACGATCAGGATAAAAATTAACCTGCCGCTCACGGCCGGAGATTTCTACTGCGGACGTGTGATGCGGCGACTTATACGCCATAGGGAGGGCGTCGTCATCGAACATAACGAAGCGTTCTCCGGCGCTCAGCAATAAAGCATGGTTCCAGGTGCGGCCATAGGTCGCCGCACCATAACCTGGAGTCGCGTTCAAAAGCCATTGTATCGTGGGCGCATGCTGCGGAAACTGCTGACATAGATTTTCCGTGAAGTGCTGCTGGGCGGTTTGGCCGTAGTAGGCGACGTTCAAGCCCTGCGCGGCGAATTCTGCTACGGATTGGCTATTCTGGTGTTGCTGTTCTGAAGACTTGGAGTCGTCGAGGATGATATAGCGATAATGATTTTTGAAGCGCTTTTCATTATCCAGGAAACTGTTTAATAGCCGGCGCAATTGCTCAGGACGCTCGCAGGTGCGCACCATTACGCTGTGCAAGGCGCCCGCGCTGAATGGAACGGCCGGTACGGAAAGTTCACGGACAATATCCATGGCGCTGGTCATGAACCCTTGAGTAGCTAGCGAGTCCAGGATGCGCCGCACCTCGGTGGCCTGTTCTGCGAGTGCGGGGACAAGGCTTGTTACATGGTGGACATGGTCATCGAGGCTGCGAAATTCGCGGCACAGTTGCAGGGTATTTAATACGTCCAGACCCACTGCAACTTCGGCGCCGGTGCGCTTGCTTCTCAGCAGACAGTGACTTGCAGATAGTGGGAAGATATGGCAGTCGCTTAGAGCCACTAAATCTTGCTGTTGCGATGTAGCGGTCATCGGTAACCGCTCTGGCTGTTTTTCACTCCAGGAATAATCGAGATCAGCACTATTCTTTTCATAACTCATATCTGGCCTTACGTTAAGTTGCTCTAAGGAAACTTTGAAATATTAACACTTTTTCGTACTGTTTATCGAAGGGTAAATATATCTAGCCACTCACGTAAGGGAGTAGAAACAGTCACTTGCCAGGATATATTTTTATTCTGATCACAAGAATTGCATGCATAGATCTGTGAGATCAGTGTTTTGGTCATCGGAGATAAAGGCTGCCCATTCGCAGTTACGGATTTGATCTCTATGGTCAAGTAGAAGGGTATAGGGTTGGATATTACGACGGCTGTACCGGTCGGAGTGGTGAATGACCATGTATATTCTTGCGCTGGATGGTCACCGATATTTCCATGAGGGGGATATTGCCGGCCGTCAGGCATGGGGTGTCCTGCGCTTGGATTGATAATGGTTGTTGGGGTGAGGATGGCTAGAGGCCCTACCCTATGATCTGGAGCCGCTTGCAGTGGCCAAGTTGGCGCTACAAGGCCTGCGAGATGCAGTTGCGGCTGCCCGGGCGAGGCTCCAATGATTGAGGTTTGCCCGCCCCTATGGCAATGTAATAGCTCTCCCAGCCCAAGAGTATTGTCCACCAAATAAGCAAGATCGCCATGCACCACCTTGGCTTGCGAATGCGAGCATAAATAGCGGCCGATTGCGTCATACGTTGTCATTGAGATCAACATGTTCGGTTCCGCCATCGCCCTGCTGTAATTTTTTATATCTGCGAGGGCGGGTCCGGGCAACGTAAAAGTCACATGTTGCGAAAGACGCTGTAATGCAATACCCACAGTAATAAACTGGCCAAGGATGATCGCACACATTAACCCAACGATAGTAGCTGATATTCTATGGCGGGTTGTCGTTAAACCATATAACCCTAATCCCATGAGGGCGGCGGAAAAAGGGTAAACAACGTAGGTCATGTAGAACGGGGTAACGGGTCTTATGACGGCAATAGTCCCTGTTACCAGCAGCAGGGAAGCGACGCCGATAATGACCAAAATGCGGGTGCGCCTTTTTACAAATGCAATAATTAAACCGATTAGAGTGCCGCCCCAGAGCAAGCCCAGAGTAACCCGCCATACGGATTTGATGAGATCATCCCCGTTAATAAGGTAGCGCAAGACGACTTCTGGTCCAGTAATGAAAGCCCCCTGAATGATTGCAGGCCAGTTCTTTAAATTTTGCGCCCTTATCTCCGAGTGCAGATAACCGCTGGCGGAGGAAAATTCCGGCCAGCCTGATGACCATTGGCTGAAAAGATAAGGGAGAAAAGGCAATATAAATAATATCCCCGCCAGGATCGGGTAAGCAGGCCTAAGCCGTTTATTTCGATAGATCGAATAAATATAGGTGACGATTAACACAATCCCCAGGCTTATTGTGGTGGGATGCGCGTGCAGGGCCAGACTGAAACAGAGACCTCCTGCGGCTAACCAGCGCAGATCATTGTCCTGTAATAATCTTATGCAGCAATAGAGCACCGCCAAACTTGTCGCGGCCACCATATTGGGGTGGCTATAGGTGACCTGCTCAAACGAGGACCAGCCGGGCAGGGTCAGGGCTATAGCCCACAAGAGGCCAAAACTATGATCCAGCAGGCGTCTTCCGCATAAATAGGCCAGTATGAATTTTGTGCCGCTGATGAGTCCTACGAAGAATGTAGTCATGCTGAACGAATGGAAAAGAAAAATCGGAACGGCGAGCAGGTAAAACCAGAGTGGACCCAGATGAATTGCGCCTGAAAGTACAGGCCCCTGAAGAGGATAGGAAATCCCGGCGGCTATGAAATAGGCATTAATGAGATCTCTGGCTGTGTCTATGTCTATTCCTGAAAAAATATAGATGAGGGCATAGAACACAATAATAAATGACAATAAAATCCTGTCTGCGGGCGCACTCAATGTCATGGGTTCAAGCTGAGTTGGAGGCTAATGAGATGGACGCTCATTAGCCTGTTACGGGCTGAGAGCGGTCCAGCAGCCTGTTCAGAAAATTACGATTCATGGCGATCCACAAGATGGCAGTCGAGATAGGTGGCAGGATGAGGGTGCCGAATTGGTAGCCGAGTGCGATGCCTTCGCGGGCCCATTGCGGGAAGTTTACTTGCGTTGCGACAGTCGGGCCGAGCTCGAAGGCCACTATTTTGAGAAATTCAAAACAAACGCCCCAGGCCTGAAAGGGCAACAGGCTCACGTAAGCGATAAAGAGCTTGCTCAACGAAACGCTCAAGCCTTCGGCGGCGAGCAGCAGGGCGATCAGTAATGGCAGGCTATACCCGTAAATGAGTGGATTGATTTCAACGACGATGACGCCTCTACGATTCTGTGCTTCATCTGCGGGCATTTCTGTTTCAAAGGGTGTGACGAAGGTGAGTTTATGATCGCCCAGCTCTACGTTAGTCAGCAGATTGGGTGCAGCGTGCTGCATGGCGAACTTGGATATCGTCGCCAAAGGCAGGCTAAGGAGATTGGCGGCCTGGTACCAAAACACAAAGCTGAGCGGCAGCCAGATCAGCGTCCTCAACAGAAAGGCATAGAGCGGATTAGAGGGCATGGGCGGTTTTGCGCGGCAGCATCCGTATCCAGACCAGCCAGACGATCATAGCGTCGAGCATGATGAGCGCTTGCCAGATATAGAGATGCGCCCAATCAAACGCCTCGCGGTCCCATTGTCCAATGTAAAAGAGGCTAATAATGCGCACCAGATTGAGACCCTGGATGGCGAGGAAACCTAAACCAAACCCGATCAGCTTATGGCGTAGCGAGGCGGGGAAGGCGAAGATCGCGGCCAACAGGATCAGCGTGGCCTCGACCCCGTTACAGCCTGCTACGATTTGCACGCCAAAACCATTGCGTAGGCTTTTGATGATAACGCCGTTAGAGCGAACATCGCTGTCAAACAGTTGCATCAACCCGGCGCTGACCTTGGCAATCAATCCCGTCCAGGGGATGATGACGGCCTGCTGCACCGGTTGCAGTATCTCAACGGTGAACAAGATGGTGAGCAGCAAAAGAAAAGTGACGAAGAAGCGGAACATAGGAAGAGGTGTGGGGAGTGCTACACGCTGTGATGTCAGGTTCTCAATCGTACAAGGGTATAGAGCTGTAGTCTATATCTATGAGGTTTCCAGCTAGCTCTCATATAAGTGGCCGCACGCGGTAAATAATAACAAAGTGCGCACGGGCTTTTCAGGCCACAGTCTGCTTGCCGCGACACCGTAGTGATGTAGTTGTTCACGATAAGGCTCGGCCAGTTCGCTTAAGTTCCCGGGGTCGGTGACCCTATGGGTTTTGTAGTCTATGACGATGATGCGATCGGTGTACACCACCAGGCGGTCTATGACGCCGTGTACCGTGACCTGGTTAGCCTGATAATAAATGGAGACTTCGTTATAAGCGGCGAGGTAACAAGTAGGGTCATAGATGTCGCGGAACTTCGGTTGCCGGATAATGCCGCAGGCCTCGTTCCACCAGTCCTGCAGGGCGTTATCGTCGGGGTCGAGCCCGTATTCATGGGCGATAAGTTTCAGCAGCTCGCTGTCCTTTATTGGGGGCAACGCGGTTAGTTTTTCCAGCATGCGATGAATGACGATGCCGCGCAGTCTGCCGTCTTCGTCATCGCCATAAAGGGTGGGTTGCGAGCTGCCCGTCCTGCTTGGCGCGATTTCTATCACTCGGTTTTGGAATAAGATAGGTTGAGCTAAACCGGCATCTACCTCGACAGGTTCACGCAAGACATCGTGTTGTGATGCTGTGACCTCAGTTGCTCTCTTGCCCGATTCGATCACCTGTGTGTCTTGTGACGTACAGGGAAGAGCGATAGCGAAGGGTTCTGCTAATGCCGCAGGCGCAGGACGCGCAGGAGCGGCTTCACTCATAGACGACAAGGCCTGTTGGATGAGACCGTACCAGCCGAGATCGCTGCCTTTGTTCGGCGCGCAGCCGGAGATGAACAAGAGTTGCTGTGCGCGGGTGAGGGCGACATAGAGCAGATTGGCGTCTTCGCGCCGTTCCGCCGATTTATGCCGTTCGAGTAATGTCAGGCTCAGCGTATCGAGATCCTCTTTTTTGCCGCCGAGCAGAAAATGCGTGGGGCGCGGCGCCGCGGAGGGCCACTCGACCAATACCTGATAAGGCCGCGTGGACGGCGGCGCACGACCGGCGTCGGCGAGAAATACCGCCGGCGCTTCGAGTCCCTTGGCCGCGTGTATGGTCATGATCCGGACGCAAGAAGTGATGCCGGGCGCCGTGGCGTCATCGGGCGCCTCTCTATCGGCCTGCGCCATCGCGCGAAGCTGGGCGCGAAACTGCGGCAGACTGGGATAGCGTCCGCTGTCGAGCTCCAGCGCAAGTTCTATAAATCGTGTGAGATTGCCCCGCACCCGCGCCGAGAGATGATTTGGGAAGGCTGCCACGAAGCGCGCCATCACGTTGCCTTCACAATAGATACGATCCAGCAGATCGTGCACGGGCAGCCGGCCTGCGAGCGCGCGCCATTGGCTGAGACTATGGTGCGCACGATAAAGCGGCGTGCCAGGATCCAATTCCGGAGCGAGTAGCTTGAGCCGCTCATTCCAGGGCATCTCATCGGGAGGGGGTGCCGAGAGCCGCATGAGATCGGCGTCGCTACATGCAAACAGCGGAGAGCGCAACACCTGCGCCAAGGCCAGATTGTCATAGGGGGTAATCAAGGTGTCGAGCAGGGCGAGCATGTCCTGCACCTCCAGACTTTCGAGGAGCGTGCCGCGCGCCGCACCCAGGTAAGGGATGCCGGCTTCGCGCAGCGCGGCCTCGTAGCACTGCGCATGGGTGCGGTTACGCAGCAGGATAAGGATGTCGCCGTAACTGACCGGACGCGCGTCTCCCGGTGGGCCGATCAAGGTGCGCGTGTTAATGAGTGCTTGAATGCGTTGCGCGATGAGGCGGCCTTCCTCCTGGTGACGGACATCCTCTTCAAGTGCGCGCGGCTCTAGTAAAGGATTGCGTAATGCATCCTGTGCATCACTGTCCGATGCAGTCTCGGAAACGGTAATCAATGGTAGCAGCTCCACACGTCCCCACAAATCATCACGATGTGTGATGTGTATCTCAAACTCGCCGAGTTGCTCCGCCAGTGCGGGTAGACAGAAGATCCGGTTCACGCATTCGATGATGGCCGTTGCAGAGCGCCACGAGGCATGCAGCGGAAAGCTTTCAGATTGTAAATTCTTCTCCAGCCAGGACTGAGCCGCGGTGAACAGGTGAGGGTCAGCGCGGCGGAAACGGTAAATAGACTGTTTATGGTCGCCCACCAAAAATACACTGCGCTCCCGCGTAGGTCCCGCCGCAAGTTCCTCTAACAGAGGCAAGATCAAATGCCATTGCGTGGGGTTGGTGTCTTGAAATTCGTCAATCAGCAAATGGTCAATGCGCTGATCCAGTTTGTACTGCACCCACAGGGCATGGTCGGAACGGTTTAACAGGCGATACGCCTGCCACTCCAGATCGCTAAAGTCGAGCAGGCCGTGTTCCGCCTTGAGGCGTTGATAGTGATCGAGATAACGGCTCCCGGCCGCGAACCAGGCGCGCGATGCGTTAAGGGTGATATGTTTTACAAACCACGCCAGCCGTTCACACACGTGCTCAAAGATAAATAAGAAACGCTGTGTGGCGGCTTCACCCAGAAGCGTTGCCTGAGGCTTGGTAATGGGGCGTTTGAGCGGCGTACCTTCCTGAGTGAGAAACACCTCACGGATCATCCGGATATGCAGTTCATTGTGCTCAGTGCTGTTCAGACAGTCTTGCAATAGCTGAATGTGATGCAGGTTGCCTGAAAATTTCACCAGCAGTTCGGCAAACTCACGCAGTTGCTGTCGCAACTCTGACGTACATGGATGTACTAATGTCGCGGGAGGCAGGATGCCGGGAGCGACCGCTGAAAAGAATTCACTCACCGCATCGGAATCCGGGTCAATCTCCAACTGTTTTGCGAGATTCATGACTGCAAAGCCGACAGGATCAAGCTGGCCTTCGCTATAGGCCCACCAGTCGCTGCGGTGTTCCAGGAAATTTTTGAGCGCCGTCTCGGTTCCGGAGAGCCCGCCGCAGAGATCGAACAGGGTCAACATCGCTCCCGCGAGCGCGCCGTTCGGGGTCTCCGTCGCTTCGCGCAACAAGGCCTGCCAGGCCGTTCGCTCCCAGTGCGCCGTCTGCTCGGCTAATTCAAATCCGGGCGAGACGCTTGCCTCCAACGGGAAACGTTGCAGTAATTCCTGGCAGAAGGCGTGGAAGGTGGAGACCTTGAGTGGTCGCTCGCAACGCAGCAAGGCTTCGTATAAGCTGCGCGCCCGCGCGCAATTTTCCTCATCGGACGCCACACCCATGCCCTGCAACGCAGTTCTCAACTCCGGGCCGGAACAGCGGGCGAGTTCAAACAAGCGGTCGTTTAAGCGCGTCTGCATCTCCGCCGCGGCCTTGCGGGTGAAGGTGATGGCGAGGATCGAATCGGGAGGCGCGCCGGCCAGCAGCAGGCGGATCAGACGAGTTACCAGTAGCCAGGTCTTGCCGGTACCCGCCGAGGCCGTCACGGTGGCATGACGCTCCGGGGCGCTGGCGGCGTGTATGGGATTAGACATGGTTGGACTCGATGGGCCAGGCCTGGCGGCGGCACAGGCCCTGCATCTCGCAGCGTTCGCAGGTTTTGGGATCGCCCCAGGCCGGTGCGCCTGATCCTTCACGCAGCGCCTGCATGACGGCATCGAGCCGCTGCGCCGTCATGGTGCTCAGCCGGGCCAACTCTTTCTCCTCCACGCACGCGCCCGGTTTAACGCGCTCTTTGTCGAGTAGCAAATACTCGACACGCTCTACGACCTCGTTATAGAACTGCTCGGCGAGCAGCGCATAGAAGATCAACTGCGTGGCCTCGCCGCTGGAGACGTCCGCCTGTTTGTCGCCTTGGCCGGTCTTGTAATCCAGGATGCGAAGCCCGTTCCGGCGCCTGTCTACGCGATCCAGCCGCCCGGTTAACATGAGGCCGTCCGCCCGTGCGCCATGCAGGGACGCATCAGTGTCGCGGGAGGCAGGACGCCGGGAGCGACCGCTGCGCACGCTGACCTCGCAGGCGAGCGGTGACCCCTCCTGTGCGATCTGCCAGTCAATATAATCAGGGATAATCGTCAGCCAGCGCGCCAGCCAGGCGCGGTGCACAAAATTCTTTTTGAGGTCTGGTGCGAACACGGCCTGGCTGATTCCGGTGAGTATGTGAATTGCCCGCGCGCGATTTTCCGTAGTGATCGCTTCCGGGAACGGGTCGGGTAAATCTTCAGCGCCGCAGTGAAAGGCTTGCAGGATACGATGCACGCGCTCACCGAAGTCGCTTTTTTCCAACAGATCCTGCACCTCGTCAGGCGTACGGAGCCGCAAGGCATGTGCGGCGAAGAACTGATACGGACAATCAATGAGCCGCTGGTGAGCGCGGGCGGAGAGGGTGTCTGGCAATAGCGCCCGATCTATCGCGGGCCGCGGCCGGACGGTCTGGGCGGGCAGGGTGGATGCATCAGCGTGGCTGATCTGGGCGCGGGGTTCATTGACCAGCGCGGCGAGCGTCTTGTCGTCCAGTCGCCCGCCGTAGGCCAGGATCTGAAATGACTGCAAGGCCTCGACCCACGGACTGGGGAGCATGGGCTCGCCGTCCTGTTCGCGGCGCAGAGTAATCAATACCCGTGGGGAGCACTCTAGCAGCCGGCGGAAGTGATAAAAGCGTGTGCAGAGTTCGTCGTGACGCGTGGCGAGCCCCAACTCGCGCCGTACCGCGCTGTTGAAAAAGGGCGATAGCGGGCCGCCGCCGGGCAGATGCTCGTGGTCGGCCCCGGCGATGATCAGCGCATCGAAGCGGCACAGCGCGGTCTGTTCCAGCGCCAGCAACTGCACCGGGCTGCCTGTATTATTCGGAACAAAATGCGCCGTCTCCAGGCTGCGCGCCAGCCAGGCCCGGAACTCCCGCCAGTTCATGCGCAGGCTGCGCCCAGGGAGCGCCTGC
>JAYUCX010000152.1:0-6795 GCA_043740145.1 Gammaproteobacteria bacterium | reverse complement strand
TGGCCGGATTGCAAACAACTGCGGCGGCGTTGGCGGAACTGGATGTGCTGGCCAATCTCGCCGAGCGCGCCGAAACCCTGAATTGGAGCGCGCCCACTATCACGGACACGCCGGGCCTGTGCATCGAAGGCGGCCGCCACCCGGTGGTCGAGCAGGCCCTGGACGTCCCCTTCACGCCCAATGATTTGATGCTCGATGACACACGCCGCATGCTCATCATCACCGGCCCGAACATGGGCGGCAAATCCACCTACATGCGCCAGACCGCGCTCATCGTGCTGCTCGCCCACATCGGCAGTTACGTGCCCGCGCGGCGCGCCGTGATCGGCCCGGTGGACCGCATCTTCACGCGCATCGGCGCCTCGGATGATCTTGCCGGCGGGCGGTCTACTTTTATGGTAGAGATGACCGAGACCGCGAGCATCCTGCACAATGCGACCGAGCACAGCCTGGTATTGATGGATGAGATCGGGCGCGGCACCAGCACCTTCGACGGCCTCGCGCTCGCCTGGGCCTGCGCGGCGCATATCGCCCGCGAGGTGCGCGCCTACACCTTGTTTGCCACGCATTATTTCGAGTTGACCAGCCTACCTGAGGAGATCGAGGGGGTAGCCAATGTGCACCTCGACGCCGTCGAGCATGGCGAGGGCATCGTGTTTTTACACGCCGTCAAGGAAGGCCCCGCCAATCAGAGTTACGGCCTGCAGGTCGCCGCGCTGGCGGGCGTGCCGCGCGGCGTGATCACCCAGGCCAAGCAGCGGCTGAGACAGCTCGAATCCCAGCATCTTCCTCATAGTGTCGGCGTGCAGCGCGATCTCTTTCCACCCGCGACTATCCATCCGTTGGTGGAAGCGGTCGCCTCACTGCGGCCGGATGAGATGAGCCCCAAGGAAGCCCTGGAAACTCTTTACCGGCTTAAGGGATTGTTAAACGTGAGGGGTGAGGAGTGAGGGGTGAGGAGAAACAGATTTTACGCCTCACGCCTCACACCTCCCCTTTGGTTTAATCCCTAGCTCCAGCAGCTAGATTCGTGGCACAATAGTGCACCCAGATTGCAAGCCACCCCCGCCAAACGATGAAGATCTTTTTCGACCTGTTTCCGCTGCTGCTGTTCTTTGTCGCCTTTAAGTTCTACGACATCTACGTGGCGACGGCGGTGGCGATTGCCGCCTCCTTTCTGCAAGTCGGCCTGTTTTGGCTTAAACACCGGCGTTTCGAGCCCATGCACCTCATTACCCTAGCGATCATTGCCGTCTTCGGCGGTCTCACCCTGGTACTGCATGATGAGACCTTCATCAAATGGAAGCCCACCATTCTCTATTGGGTGCTCGCGGCGGTTATCCTCGCCAGCCACTTTGTGGGGCGCGAAACCGTGATTCAGAAGTTGTTAGGCGCACAGATGACGCTGCCGCCGCACCTCTGGCACCGTTACAATCTGAGCTGGGGCATCCTCTTTGTAATACTCGGCGCGCTTAATCTGTACGTGGCCTTTTACTATGCTCTCGACCAGGACGCGGAGACGCGCCGCAACATCTGGGTCAACTTCAAGGTGTTCGGCCTGATGGCGATCACCTTCGTGTTTGTCATCATCCAGGCCTTTTATCTTTCGCGGCACATCAAGCCCGACAACACTACCGAAGGCGAGCGTTGATGTTCTACGCCATTTTGGGGGAAGACGCCCCAAACAGTCTGGAAAGACGCATGGCGGCGCGATCCGACCATCTGCAACGCCTCACCCGGTTGCGTGATGAAGGGCGGCTGCTGTTGGCCGGGCCTCACCCGGCGATAGACAGCGAAGACCCCGGCCCCGCCGGTTTCAGCGGCAGCCTGGTGGTGGCGGAGTTCGCGTCGCTGCATGACGCGCAGGACTGGGCCAACGCGGACCCCTATCTCAGTTCGGGGGTGTATCAGCGCGTTACGGTCAAACCCTTCAAGAAGGTGCTGCCATGATGCCGGCGGGGCGCGCCGAAATGATCCGCGAGCGGCTGGCGGCGCTTGCCCCGGCACGGCTGGAGATCGTGGACGAAAGCCACAAACACGCCGGTCACGCGGGCGCGCGAAGCGGCGGCGGGCACTTTAAGCTCACCATCGTGTCCAACGTTTTTGACGGCAAGGGGCTGCTCCAACGCCACCGGATGGTATATGATGCGCTTGGTTCAGCGATGCAGACCGATATACACGCCCTGACCATCAAGGCCCTCACTCCTGAAGAATTATCAACCTAGCCCTTCCATTAAAGGATATAAGTATGTTTAAACTTAATAATACCCTGCTACTTGCAGCCGTCGTCGGCCTTGCCGCCCTCTCCGCCTGCAATAAATCCCCAGACCAGGGCGGCAAACCCACTACCGGCAGCGCAGAGAAAGCGGCCACAGCCGGTGAACCCGTGGCTGTGGTCAACGGCACGGCCATCGGCAAAGACGCCTTAGACGCCTACACCAAGCAGCGCAATGCCTCGCGCCCGGACGCAGGGCCAGACACCAAGGCCGCGCTGGACGAGCTGATCAGCCGCGAGGTCATCTATCAGGACGCCCTGGCCAAGGGCCTGGACAAAAAGCCCGAGATCGTCGCCGAGCTTGAAAACCAGAAGCGCAACATCCTCGCCAACATGGCCATCCGCCAGCATGTCGAGTCCACTCCCATCACCGATGAAGCGATGAAGAAGGAATACGAATTGCACATGAGGAATGTGACCACCAAGGAATACAAGGCCAAGCATGTGCTGGTAAAGACCGAGGATGAGGCCAAGGCCGTCATCGCCGATCTCGACAAGGGTGGTGATTTCGCCAAGATCGCCAAGGAGAAATCCATAGACACCGGCTCCGGCCAGAACGGCGGTGATCTCGGCTGGTTTGACCCTAAGCAAATGGTAAAACCCTTCGCCGACGCAGTAGCCAGCATGCAGAAAGGCACCTATAGCAAGACTCCGGTACAGTCGCAGTTCGGCTGGCATGTGATTCTGGCGGAGGACAGCCGCGATGTCCCGCCGCCCGAGTTCGACAAGGTCAAGGAAAACGTGCGCGGCATGATGCGCAACAAGCAGATCAAGGAATACCTGGAAGGTCTGAAGGCCAAGGCCAAAGTGGAGATCAAGCTGGCTACCGCACCTGCTCCGGCGGCTGCACCGGCCTCAACCCCGGCGCCCGCTCCTGCTGCCGCACCGAACTCAACGCCAGCGCCGCAACCTGCCGCAGAGCCCGCCAAGAAGTAGTCTTCAGTACATCCGGAACAGGCCAGGGACGGCCTGTTTTATTCGTGCTGATATAGGGTAGAGGTGCCCTGGAATTTTTTCTACCCCTTTCATACACTAATATCATGGAGGAACCCCATGAGTAAAATCGCCATCGGCAAGCCCGTCCCCGATTTCAAACTGCCCGCCACCGGCGGCAAGGCCGTCGGCCTCGCCGATCTCAAGGGTAAAAATGTCGTGTTGTATTTTTATCCGAAGGACAAAACGCCCGGCTGTACCCTGGAAGGCCAAAACTTTCGTGACGAGCAGTCCAAGTTCGCCAAGCTCAATACGGTGGTGCTGGGTATCTCCCGCGACAGCGTCAAATCGCATGAATCGTTCAAGCAGCAAGAGGCCTTTAACTTCGACCTGTTAGCGGACGAAGATGAGAAGATCTGCCGGACGTTTGATGTCATCAAGCCGAAAAACATGTACGGCAAAGAGGTGATGGGCGTGGAGCGCAGCACCTTTTTGATTGATAAAAAGGGCGTGCTGCGCAAGGAATGGCGCAAGGTCAAAGTGGATGGCCATATAGATGAAGTGCTGGAGGCGGTAAAGGCCTTGGCGGATTAATATCTAGAGCCCCCTCACACTAAACCTTCTACCACAGGGAGAGGGCGATTTTTAATTATGGCAAGAAAAGAAATCACCGGCAAACGGATCTTTGTGCTCGACACCAATGTGTTGATGCACGACCCTGCGGCGATCTTCCGCTTCCAGGAACACGACGTGTACATCCCCATGGTCGTGCTGGAGGAACTGGACGCCGGCAAAAAGGGCATGTCGGAAGTCGCGCGCAACGCGCGCCAGGTGAGCCGCTTCCTGGATGAGTTGATGTGCAACGCCAGCAAGGAGGAGATAGATCAGGGCCTGCAGTTACCCTCCTTCAACCATCTCTCCAGCGCCGGCGCCGATGCAAGCCGCGGCCGGCTATTCTTCCAGACTCACGCCCTGGAAATCACCCTACACGACGCCTTGCCCAGTAACAAACCCGACAACAACATCCTTGCCACCGCCTTTGCGCTGCAACGGCAACGCCCCGATGTCACGGTGATTCTAGTCACCAAAGACATCAATCTGCGCATCAAGGCGGCGGTGCTCGGCATCTATGTCGAGGACTATTACAACGACCAGGTGTTGGATGACGTCAATCTGCTCTACAGCGGCTATGCGGAATTACCCCAGGGCTTTTGGGACACACACAGTAAGGACATGTCCTCCTGGAAGGAGAGCGGCCGCACCTTTTACAAGGTCATCGGGCCCGGCGTTGAGCAGTGGTACCCCAATCAATTTCTTTATGACTCGACAGAGGATGGTTTTCAGGCGGTCGTGCGCGACCTGCAAGGCCCGACGGCCACCATCGAACTGGTGCGTGACTATCACAGCCCGCGACACACCGTGTGGGGTATCAACGCACTCAACCGCGAGCAAAACTTCGCGCTCAACCTGCTCATGGACCCCGACATTGATTTCGTGAGCCTGCTCGGCATCGCCGGCAGCGGCAAAACCCTGTTGACGCTGGCCGCGGGGCTTGCCCAGGTGCTGGAAGAAAAACGCTATGCCGAGATCATCATGACGCGCGTCACCGTGCCAGTGGGTGAGGACATCGGCTTTTTGCCTGGCACGGAAGAAGAAAAGATGACGCCGTGGATGGGCGCGCTGATGGACAATCTGGAAGTGCTGACCAAGTCCGACGTGGGCGGAGATTGGGGGCGCGCCGCGACCAATGACCTGATCCGCAACCGAATCAAGATCCGCTCTCTCAATTTCATGCGCGGGCGCACCTTCCTCAATAAATTCATCATCCTCGACGAGGCGCAGAACCTCACCTCCAAACAGATGAAGACGCTGATTACCCGCTCAGGCCCCGGCACCAAGGTGGTGTGTCTCGGCAACATCGCGCAGATTGACACCCCCTATCTTACCGAGACTACCTCCGGCCTCACTTATGTTGTAGATCGCTTCAAGGCGTGGGAGCATAGCGGCCATGTCACGCTCACCCGCGGCGAACGCTCGCGCCTCGCGGATTACGCCTCGGAGGCGCTGTAAGCCTTAACGGGCTTCACGGCCTTTGATATAGAGGTGCCCTAGAGGCAACCGTGCCAACTCACAATCATGCCGGGCGCTTAGCAACGCTTGCGCGACCATCGCGCTGACCAAGGCGAGAAACATATCCCACTGGGTGTCCCAGTGGTCACCCTGGGTGCCAAGGAAGGCGTCGGCGGCCTGCTCGAACGTTAGCGCCGCCAGCCACTCGACGAGTTCGTAAACGGCGCTGATGGCAAGGCACAGGGCAGTGACAATCACAAACAGCCACTTGCCCTGCCTCAGTGGTGAGCAGCGCAGCAAGACCTCCCTGGCCACGATGGCAGACACGAAACCCTGCAGGATGTGCCCTACCCGGTCGTAATAGTTGCGCGCGAGATCAAAGGTGTCACGCAGCCAGTTGAACAGCGGATTCCCGGCATAGGTGAAATAACCGCCGATAATCAACACCAGACCGAACAGCCACAGAAGCTGATAGCTCAACAAGGTAAGTTCGAAACGGCGGTGAGTGGCGGTCAGTACTACGATGCCGATCATCACCGGCACCGTCTCCATGAACCACGTCAGCCGGTCGGCCACCGGATCTATGCCCGAGAGTATCAGCAGCGTGGTGATGCTTGCCAACAGGAACAGTTTCATGGCGTGGCGGTAGCTTAGTCCTATGTAATTAAAGGCTAATTTACCAGGTTAGCTATTGCCAATTGCAAATAGATGCTTTATACAAGCTCTTTAGCTGAAGCTTTTCCGGGGTTAAAACCTGATTGGGGGATGCTATGTCGGCCTCGAAGCTCGTGGGTGGGTTGCTGCTGATAATTGGTCTGGGTGTGGCCTATTTCGGACTCTACAGTTCCGATTCGGACGGGCTGCTAGTGTCTTCCGTTTTACACTTCTCCGAGCACATGCAAATGATGTGGGAACAGATGCCACAGGGGCCGCGCATTTATCTGGCCGTCGGCATTCTATTCTTTCTCATCGGTCTACTGCTGTTCCTCAAATGTCCCAAGACAAAATCATCCAACCGGTTCTTTTGATAGGATACTGAAATTACTCGGTGCGAATACTGTAGTGCTTGCGGCGGATTTTTTCCCGCACTTGGTCGAGTAATTTTGGTTTGCCGGTTATGGGGAGGGGGTATAGTCCGTCAATATATTCGTTCTGGTGCACTATACCGTACTGATGCAGATGAACCAATTGGTTATATTAACGACTAGCGGAATAGACACCCTTGTTGGCGTATTACGAGGTACTAGTTAGGGTGTCTATTTCTGGTTCGCTACCACAAAGTAAGGAAAGAGAGGCGCCATGAAACTCGGAATAGTGATTTACTCCAACGATGCTGAAACGGTATGGAATGCGTTCCGGCTTGGGGTTTTTGCACTAAAGAAAGGCGACAGCGTACAAGTGTTCCTTCTTGCGAAAGGGGTCGAGTGCGAAGCCATTGACACAGACAAATTTAAGGTGACGGAGCAGATGCAGTCATTTATCGGTGCGGGCGGCAAGATTCTCGCATGTGGCACGTG
>JAYUCX010000151.1:0-2859 GCA_043740145.1 Gammaproteobacteria bacterium | reverse complement strand
CGTAGGCCTGTTCAACAATGACGCGCGCCTGATCGCCGGGAAAGGGCGGCACCTGATCCTGGAGCAGCGCGAGTTCCTTGGCGATGTCTTCCGGCAATAAATCGGGGCGGGTGGAGAGCATTTGTCCGAACTTGACGAACACCGGGCCGAGGTCTTCGAGGGCGCGGCGAATACGCACCGCGCGCGGCGGCAGTTCGCCGCGTAACCAGTACCACGGTGCAAAATAAAGCAAAAAACGCAGCGGGCGAAACAGGTGGGTGGCAAGTATGATTTCGTCCAGGCCATGCCGCAGCAAGATGCGATTGATATAAAACAGGCGGAAGAACTGGCCAGGGCGTATCACGTTTGTTTATCCGTCGAAGATTCCAAGTGGCGCCGCAGACGCCCCACTCGCTGCTCCAGGCGTTCGACGTCATCGCGCAAGGTATCCACCGCGCCGATAAAGTTCTGCATATCGTCCGGGCGCGGCAGGTTGTGCGCTTCCTCTTGTTGATACTCGGCGAAATCCTGGCCGAGCGTGGCGACGGCTTGCCGGCCCCAGCCCTGCACGGCGCGCGCCGCGTTACCGAGTTTGTGGGCCAGCAGGTCGCCCACGAACCCTGCGAGATGCTCTTCCCAGTCTATCTCGACGGCGTCGAGGATCTGCTTGAAGCGCTGTCCCAACTCGACGTCGCCGCTCATCTGTACTGCGCCCGAGACCAACGCCGCGCGGGCCGCGCGACTGTCACTCTGTAGGCTCCCCATGCGCAATAACGCCCACGGCGCACCACGCAATGTCGCATCGGGAACGCCCGCATAATTCGCAAGGATGCGGACCCCATCCGGCTCGAGCGCAAAGTATATTACTCGCCCCATGCCTTCCAATTCCACCGCGATGATCTTGCCGGAGAGCGCGGCGAAACGCGACGAGGTATCAGGGTCGAGATTGAGATAGCGGTTCAGTACGCCTTCCAAGGCGCGGATGTGCACTGGCTGGGGGATATTCATGCGCGTTGTGGGTTCGGATGATGGGACTCAGAACTTATAGCCCTTGTGCAAGGCCACAATACCGCCGCTCAGATTGTGGTAATCACAGCGTTCAAAACCGGCGCCCTGCATCATCCCTTTAAGCGTTTCCTGATCCGGGTGCGTGCGGATGGACTCGGCCAGATAGCGGTAGCTATCGGCGTCGCGCGCGATCAGCTTGCCCATCAGCGGGAGGACCTTGAACGAGTACAGATCATATAGGGGTTGCAGGCCGGGGACGCTGGGCTTGGAAAACTCCAGTATCAAAGCGCGGCCGCCCGGTTTCAAGACCCTGTAGATCGCGGCCAAGGCGCGTTCTTTATAAGTGACATTGCGCAGGCCAAAGGCCATCGTGACACAGTCGAAATAGTCATCGGGAAAGGGCAGCCGTTCGGCATCGGCTTGGAGATATTCAACGTTCGTTACAAGACCGCGATCCACGAGCCGCTCACGCCCTTCCCTCAACATGGCGGCATTGATGTCGGCGAGCACCACTTGGCCTTTCATCCCCACGCGATCTGCGAGCTTTGCGGCCAGGTCGCCGGTGCCTCCGGCGAGGTCCAACACGCGCTCCCCTGCCCTGACACCACTCACGTCAATGGTGAAGCGTTTCCACAAGCGATGGATGCCGAACGACATGACATCGTTCATCAGGTCGTACCTGGCCGCCACCGATCCGAACACACCGGCGACCCGCTTCGCCTTTTCCTCAATCAGGACTTGTTGATAGCCGAAGTGGGTGGTACGTTGTTTCGTCATATAGAATCAGTCTCAAGTAGCAAGTGCCCAGTGATAACGAAGCCTGTATGATGGTTTTCCTTGCTACTTGTCACTTGCTACTCGTTTCTCTGGCATGCCCCGCCTGCCGCAAATGTTCCAGATAGGCCTGCCATTTTTCCTGCTGGTGTGCACCGAACTCATAGAGCAAGTCCCACGAATAAAGCCCGGTATTGTGACCGTCATCGAAATGCAGGCGCACCGCATAGCTGCCCACGGGGTCTATCGCACTGATGTTGACCTGTTCCTTACCCACCTGCAATACCTCCTGACCGGGGCCGTGACCGCGCACCTCAGCCGACGGCGAATACACGCGCAGGTACTCGCAGGGCAGATCGAAATGTGCGCCATCGTCGAAGCTGATCTCCAGGACGCGTGACTTCTGATGCAGCTTGATTTCTGTGGGTCTGGGTTTAGTTATCATTGTACGTAGTTCTACCCATCAAGTAGTAAGTGACAAGTGGCAAGTAGCAAGAATAAAAAATCTGTTTTTTCTTGAAACTTGTTACTTACTACTTGCTACTGCATCTAAAGTATATACCGGCTCAAATCCTCGTTCTCAGCCAACTCGCGGAGATGTTCGTCCACATACGCGGCGTTGATCTCGAAGCTCTGACCCGCTTGCTCCGACGCACCGAAGGAGATCGTCTCGAGCAGATGCTCCATCACCGTATGCAATCGGCGTGCGCCGATGTTCTCGGTGCGCTCGTTGACCTGCCAGGCGATCTCGGCGAGGCGGGAAATGCCGTCCACCGTGAAACTCAAGTGTACACCCTCGGTCGCCAATAGTGCGCTGTATTGCTCGGTGAGTGAGGCGTCCGGCTCGGTCAAAATACGCACAAAATCCTGCGCACCCAGCGCATCCAGTTCGACACGTATCGGCAGGCGGCCCTGCAATTCTGGGATGAGATCGGAGGGCTTGGAAAGATGAAACGCGCCCGATGCGATAAACAGAATATGATCGGTCTTGACCATGCCGTACTTGGTGGACACCGTACTGCCCTCCACCAGCGGCAACAGATCGCGCTGCACGCCTTCGCGCGAGACATCCGCTCCCAGGCGCTCTGAGCGCGAGGT
>JAYUCX010000150.1:0-2893 GCA_043740145.1 Gammaproteobacteria bacterium | reverse complement strand
TAGGACTCAAGATGCGCGGTCAGCTCTGCCTCCACCAGCTCGTCGTAAACCTCACGGACCTGTGCATTCGCCAGCATCCCCGGTGAGAGATCGACGCCCACCAGCTTTTCCGTCAACGCACGCAGCCGCGGTCCAAGCAACCCGGTGCCGCAACCGGCGTCGAGGATGCGCTCCACCTGTCGGCCATCGAGGGCGCTTTCGACCGCCGCCGCGACCAGCTCCGGTGCGCGGTAATCCAGATGCGCCAATTTTGCATCGAACGTTGCAGCGAAGCCATCGAAGGTGTTGCGCACGTAGGCATCGTCGGCGCGTTGTGGCGTTTCAGCACCGCCGCACGCGGCGAGCATGTGGCGCGCGATTGGGTGTAGTGGCTCGCGCTCCAGCCATTCGCGATAATGCTGCGCCGCTTCTTCAAAACGCCCTAGATAGCCGAGCGCCACGCCAATCAACTGACGGCTTTCACCTAGTGAGGGGTCGAGCGCTATCGCTTTCCAGTAATGCTCCAGCGCTTCTGCCACTCGCCCCTGACCCAACAACACATTGGCAAGACCGTTTTCCACCGCGACGTCGTCCGGCCGCGTCACCAGCGCTTCGCGCAACAGCGCTTCAGCTGCGTCGAACTCCTGCCGCGCGTTGTAGATGACCGCCAATGCAATGCGCGGCGGCGCGGCATCCGGCGCCAGTTCCAGCGCCCGCCGCAAATGTGGCTCGGCTTCTTCGATGCGGTGTGCCGCGATCAGCATGTTGGCCAGATTGGCATGCGCATCGGCGTACGCCAAATCGAAGCTGATCGCGCATTCCAGTGAAGCAATCGCCTCGCCGCCCTGGCCGCGCTGAAATTGCAAGAGGCCGAGGAAATGCCAGGCCGACGCGGAATCGGGCGCGGCGTCGAGGATGCGGCGATAAAGCGTTTCGGCGTCGTCGAGTTGACCAGCGCGATGCAGCCGATGCGCGAGCGCGAGCGCTTCGGGCAAAGACAAAGTCTCGGTCGGGGACGGGTGCTTAGCAGTCGCCATCATCGGCAGGCGGCTCGGGGGGATACGACGGGTTTGAAAACAAGCTGCCTCATGAGCGCACTGTCTATCGCTCTTTCTATAAAATCGCCGTCGTGAGATGCGCGGCGACTTGGCGATTCAGAATGATTAGTCAACAATTTATTGCCGAGCTTTGCTCCCAATTGACGTATCTGACGCGATTTAGAGGAGTGCACATTGGAGAGCATATTTAATCAATCATTGTAAGTTGGCGGGTTAAAAAAAATCTCGGCGAAACCTTTAACGATACTGGCTCCCTTGACTGTCAAGCCATTGGTAGGGGCGGAAACCAACAAAATCATAGCCGTGACCTTAAATTTTTTTAGGAATACCACGGCACGTCATATTCGAGTTGAGCTACGCCAAAAATATCTGACCCCACAACATCCTCTTTTTCGCCTACCAAAATAATTTGGGCTGCATTCGCAGGCGGCCGAAATCCGGCACTGGATTCACCTGGCTTTAGATAAATATGTGGCTGAAGAAGGTTTCCATTCTTATCAAGAGCGCCTATGGCAAAGCCATATTCACCGATATTTTGCAGCTTGATAAGTCCGTAGGGTACCTCCAGTCCATCCAGCAGGATGGTAGCGTTGCTCAGGTTGCCTGGTACTGTGGTCGTAGCTTGCACTGTGAACCTCCTAGTAGATTGACGTTAATGGACTATGAATAGAAACCGGTGGCAAACCGAGATAAGCGGCAAACTTGGGACAGACCACGGTATATCCCCAACATTCACTCAAACCCATACCCAAACTCCCCACCTTCTACACTCACATGCACACGTTCGATGGCCTTGCTTTCCAGCATCCGCCTCAGCAGTTCCTCGCTAATGCGAGGCAGCACTGTATTAGTGAGAATGGCGTCGATCATGCGTCCGCCGCTTTCCAGCTCGGTGCAGCGGCTGGCGATGAGCTTGACGACGTCGTCGTCATAGGTAAACGGCAGTTTGTGGTTTTCCCGGATGCGCTTTTCAATACGGCCAAGCTGGAGCCGGGCGATGGCGCCGATCATCTCGTCATTCAACGGGTAGTATGGAATTACAACCAGACGCCCGAGCAGCGCCGGGGGGAAAACTTTCAATAGCGGTTCACGCAGGGCTTTGGCGATGCCCTCTGCATCCGGCATCAATTCCGGGTCCTTGCACAGACCAGTGATCAGGTCAGTACCCGCATTGGTGGTGAGCAGGATCAATGTGTTCTTGAAGTCGATTACCCTGCCTTCGCCGTCCTCCATCCAGCCTTTGTCAAACACCTGAAAGAAAATCTCATGCACATCTGGATGGGCTTTTTCGACCTCGTCCAGCAGCACCACCGAGTAGGGACGGCGTCGCACCGCTTCGGTCAGCACACCACCTTCGCCGTAACCGACATAACCGGGCGGCGCGCCCTTGAGCGTGGAGACGGTATGCGCCTCCTGGTACTCGCTCATATTGATGGTGATGATGTTTTGCTCGCCACCGTAGAGCGCCTCGGCGAGCGCCAGCGCCGTTTCGGTCTTGCCGACGCCGGACGTGCCCGCCAGCATGAACACGCCAATGGGCTTGTTCGGATTGTCGAGCTTGGCGCGCGAGGTCTGAATACGCCGGGCGATCATTTCCAGTGCGTGACGCTGGCCGATGATGCGCAACGCCAGCGTGTCGGCAAGTTTGAGGATGGCCTCGACCTCGTTGCTCACCATGCGTCCGACCGGGATGCCGGTCCAGCCCTCCACCACCGTAGCTACCGCCTGATGATCAACGCTGGGCAGAATCAGGGGGCGTTCGCCTTGCAAGCCGCGCAATTCAGTTTGCAGCGCCTTGAGTTCAGTGAGCAGTGCGGCGCGCGTGGCTTCATCCATGCTGCCGACCGCGGTGGCAT
>JAYUCX010000149.1:0-2894 GCA_043740145.1 Gammaproteobacteria bacterium | reverse complement strand
TTGATGGCGGTGTCCAGCAGGTCGCGGATGATGGATTCCACATCGCGTCCCACGTAACCCACCTCGGTGAATTTGGTGGCCTCGACCTTGATGAACGGTGCGCTGGCCAGCTTGGCGAGGCGGCGCGCGATCTCGGTCTTGCCTACGCCGGTCGGACCGATCATTAGAATATTCTTGGGCGTGATCTCATTGCGCAAGTCCTCGCTAACCCGGCCGCGCCGCCAGCGGTTGCGGAGCGCAATCGCCACCGCGCGCTTGGCTGCGCCCTGGCCGATGATGTGTTTGTCCAACTCCTGGACGATTTCTTTAGGTGTCAGCATCGTCATAACGGTGTAGACCAAAACGGTCTACAGCTCCTCTATCGTCAAATTCCGGTTGGTGTAAATGCAGATGTCCGCCGCAATCGCCATGCTCTTCTCCACAATGGTGCGGGCGTCGAAATCGGTGTTCTCGAGCAACGCGCGCGCCGCCGCCTGGGCGAATTGGCCGCCCGAGCCGATAGCCATCAGGCTCTGCTCGGGCTCGATGACATCCCCGTTACCGGAGATGATGAGCGAAGCGGTTTTGTCCGCGACCGCGAGCAAGGCCTCCAGGCGGCGCAGCATGCGGTCGGTACGCCAATCCTTGGCGAGCTCGACGGCGGAACGGGTAAGATTGCCTTGATGTTTTTCCAGCTTGGCCTCGAAACGCTCGAACAGCGTGAAGGCGTCCGCGGTGCCGCCGGCAAAGCCGGCAATCACCTGGTCGTGATACAGCCTGCGCACCTTGCGCGCATTGCTCTTCATGACCGTGTTGCCCACGGTCACCTGGCCATCCCCGCCGATGACGACCTTGCCGTTACGCCGCACCGATAAGATGGTGGTACCGTGAAATTGATCCACTGATTAACCTCTATTTAACATGGAAATGTACACAGCTTAATGATTCTTCTGCGGTGAAAAAGCATCACCACGGAGGGCGCGGAGGAGAAACAAATCATTTTGATCATATTCCTCTGCGTCCTCTGCGGTTAGTGTGTTTATTGATATTGGGCGCGGCAGGCCGCAATTCAACACAGCTTTCTACGGTAACAGTTTTTCGCCCGCAAACAGCTCCGTCACCGTCTCGCGCGCGCGCGCAAGGTGGTGCCGGGCGCCGTCCACGATCACCTCCGCCGCGCGCGGGCGGGTGTTGTAATTGGAGCTCATGCTCATCCCATAGGCACCCGCCGAAAAGATCGCCAGCAGATCGTTGCGTTGCACGTTCAAGCTGCGATCCCGGCCCAGAAAATCGCCGCTCTCACACACCGGACCGACCACATCATAGATCTGCGCCTGACCGGTACGCTCCTGCGCCGGCCGGATAGCATGGTAGGCATCATACAGGGCGGGCCGCATGAGGTCATTCGTGGCGGCGTCCACGATCACGAAATTCTTGTGCCGGCTATGCTTTATATATTCGACCCGGGTCAACAAGATCCCGGCGTTGCCGGCGATGGCGCGCCCGGGCTCAATCAGGATTTGATAATCCCGATTCTTGAGTTGCGGAAGCAATGCCGCGGCGTATTGCGCGGGCTCCAGCGGAGTCTCGTCTGAATACCGGATGCCCAGTCCGCCGCCGAGATCCAGATGGCGGAGCGCAATGCCATCATCCCGTAGCCTGTCCACCAAGGACAATACCCGCTCAAGGGCCTCCACAAAAGGGGCGATTTCGGTCAACTGCGAACCGATGTGGCAGTCCACGCCCAACACCTCGATGTGCTGCATCGCTGCGGCGCGCCGATAGACATCGTGGGCGGCGGTAATGTCTATCCCGAACTTGTTTTCGGCGAGACCGGTGGAGATATAAGGATGAGTGCGCGCATCAATATCGGGATTCACGCGCAGCGAGACTGGCGCGCGCCGCCCCAAGCGCGCCGCGACCTCATTGAGACATTCCAGTTCGGCCTCGGACTCCACGTTGAAACACATAATGCCAACCTCCAGGGCACGCTGCATCTCCGCATCGGTCTTGCCGACACCTGAAAAAATCACCTTGCCGGGATCGCCCCCCGCGGCCAGGACACGCTCCAACTCTCCGCCCGAGACAATATCGAAGCCCGAACCCAGCCGCGCCAGCAGGTTGAGCACGGCGAGATTGGAGTTGGCCTTGACGGCGTAGCAAACCAGATGCCTGCACCCGGAAAGCGCTTGATCGAAGGCGCGCCAGCGTTCCTCCATCGCCGCGCGCGAATAGACATAACACGGCGTGCCGTAGAGATCGGCGAGGACTCTAAGATCCACGTCCTCGGCGAACAGCCGGTTATTGCGATAGGTGAAGGGTTGCATACGAGATTATTCCACGCCGGTCGAGGGCAGGAATCTTAAAGAAGACTCAAGGTGTTTGCTGGGGCTGCGGGCGTTGGTCAGGTAAATACAAATCGCCCTTCTGTCCACAACCGGCCTGAGCGCACAGGGTGAGTGCAGCAATGACTATGGCTGTAAGGCATGTCTTGAGGTGAGCGTTCATTTTTATTAGCACCCACAATCCGGCAAAGACTCCGACCGGCACACGGGGTGCCGGATTCAGGACGAGGACAGACCGGGTCCCTGCCCGGAAGGCAGGACATGATGCATTGCTAAAGCAGGATCACTTCCCCGCACACAAGCCCCATACCGAGGCTTGTGCTGTGACTATCCGGCGGGTCTTACGTTGGTCGCCTGCAGGCCCTTGGGCCCCTTGGTTGTTTCGAACTCGACAGTCTGACCTTCGGTCAGTGTCTTAAAACCCTCGGCGGTAATGGCAGAGTAGTGAACGAACACGTCTTCGCTGCCATCCTTCGGTGAGATAAATCCAAAACCTTTACTATCATTGAACCACTTCACAGTACCAAGACTCATGTTACTACCTCTTATTTATGGTTAAACTCAACAGGC
>JAYUCX010000148.1:0-6997 GCA_043740145.1 Gammaproteobacteria bacterium | reverse complement strand
ATCAGCAACGTAACGCACGCGCTGAAAGCGGTCTCCGGGGTCAGTGACGTAAAAGTGTCGCTCTCGGCCGGCGAAGCCACGGTGCAATACGACGAGCGGCTGACCTCGCCCGATCAACTGAAATCGGCCGTGAAAGGCGCAGGCTATGGTGTGGATGCCACCAGCCCCGCTCACAGTCATCAATCCAAGGGTTGCTGCTGCGGCTAACTCGCGCCGATAACACGAAGGGATGAAACTGAAGCGACTGGAAATAGAAAAGCATTTTGCATCACAGATCCGCGAACTTTACGCCGGGCACGAACCGCCTTAAGGGCGCCTCTAAAATTGATGGATTTTGCTTCAAGACAAGGCGCAGCGCAGTTGAGCAGCGCAGCATACACGCCAGTATGTGAGCAGTGCAGACAAGCTGCAACGCAGTATTGGAGCAAAAGACACACGTTTAGAGGTGCCCTTTATAAGCCGGAGCTCAGTTCGGCGTGATGGATAGCGACGGGTATACGGTGGCGGCCGAAATCACCGGCCACGCCGGCGAACCTGCCGGGTAGCGGGGTGGCGCAGTTCGGGCAGCGCCCATCCGGCGTCAGGCGGTATTCCAAAATCTCATACCAGTCGCGCACAATGAGCGGTGCGTGACAGTGTGCGCAAAACGTCGTGTCGCCTTCCTGGTCGTGCACATTACCGGTGTAGACATAATGCAGCCCGGTATTCATGGCGATGCGGCGCGCACGCTTTAAGGTCGCGGTGGGCGTGGGTGGTATATCCAGCATTTTATAATCTGGGTGAAATGCGGAAAAGTGCAGCGGCACGTCGGGGCCCAGGTTTCCCATGATCCACTCGCACATCCTGGTGAGCTCGGCATCGGAGTCATTATGGCCCGGAATGAGCAGCGTAGTGATCTCAAACCACACCTTGGTTTCATGTTTTAAATACTTCAGTGTTTCCAGCACTGGCGCAAGGTGCGAGCCGGTAAGTTTGTAGTAAAACTCTTCGGTGAATGCCTTCAGATCTACATTGGCGGCGTCCACCTTGGCATAAAAATCGCGCCGCGCCTCATCGTGCATGTAGCCCGCCGTGACCGCCACGGTTTGGATGCCGCGCGCATGGCAGGCGTCTGCGACGTCCATCGCGTATTCGGCGAAGATCACCGGATCATTGTAGGTGAACGCCACGCTTTTGCAGCCATACTGCTCAGCGGCGCGCGCGATCTCTTCCGGGCTCGCCTCATCCGCCAAGCGGTCAAAATCACGCGACTTGGAGATGTCCCAGTTCTGGCAAAATTTGCAGGCAAGGTTGCAACCCGCAGTGCCGAATGACAACACGCTGCTACCGGGGTAAAAATGATTGAGCGGCTTTTTCTCGATGGGGTCTGCGCAAAATCCTGAAGAACGTCCGTAAGTGGTGAGCACCATCTGATCGCCGACGCGCTGGCGCACGAAGCATGCGCCGCGCTGACCCTCGTGCAGCTTGCAGTCGCGCGGACAGAGATCGCATTGAATACGACCATCGTCTAACTTGTGCCAGTAGCGGCCGGGATAATTTACGTCACTCATGTCAATGTATACGCTGTTACAGCGTTCTCGGTTAATGAATCCTGCTCGCGCCATTTCTGCACGGTGTAACGGTACACCTTAATATCATCGCTCCAGAAACGTGCCGGAAGTCCCGCCTTCTGTTTAAGCTCGCTTAAAAAACTTTCAGGCTCAGGCAAGTGTTGCCACACTTGAGGGAGAAACGTGCCGCGCACTGTACCGTAGCGCAGTACCACACCATCCACGTGCGGCCGCAGTTGTATGAATAAATCGTCCTCATCCTCAAACTGTAGCGGCTCCATTCCGGAGAGCACGGAAATCTCAATGCGCGTGCAGGGCAATTCGTGTGTTGCAAGCGGCGCAAAGCGCGAGTCGAGTAGCGCCGCCGCTCTGGCGTTGGCGCGTACATCCTCGACGAGCGGGCGATGCGCCTCCAGCGTGCCGATGCAGCCGCGTAATCTGTCTTGTTGGGTCAGGGTGACAAAGCATGCCCCGTGTTCCATCAACCAGTCTTGCACAGGAGCGTTAACGGCGGGCTCCCCCAGCGCCTCGTGCAGGCTGTCGCGTGCGAGTTTGAGCAGCGTTTCTCCTTGTTCACTGTGCATGGCTATCTTCATAAAAGGCAAAGGCGCTATAGCCCACCACCCGGTCGCGCCCTCCGGCAGTATCACCGGAATTGCGCAAATCGAGCAGCGCGGGGCGTAGCCCACGTTTACGCGCCACTTCTAATAAGCCATTAATAGGTGTCGCGCCACAGGCCTGCTCATGTTGGAGCGGATCTGAACTGAGCGCGAGTATTTGCGCGGCAGTTTCTTGGTCCACTTGCTGCGCGAGGGAGTAGGGTAAGTAATGTGACAGGTCGGAACTGATAAGAATCAGGGTTTCGCTGCCGCCCCATAAGGTCTCGATGACTTCCGCGACCTCGGCTGCGCTGGCGTCGCCCACCACGAAAGGCACCAGACTGAAATCACCTAAAATATGTTGCAAAAAAGGCAGTTGTACCTCCAGAGAGTGCTCTGGGCCGTGTGCCTGACCGCTCACACCCACTTGGGGGAGATGGGCTATCAAGCTCTGCGTCTCCTTGTCCACGGGAATTTCGCCTAGCGGTGTCGCGAACGCCTCCGCATCGGGCAATGCCAGGCCGCGCACAAAAACGCGGTGTGCGGGCCCCAGCAGCACTACGCGCCGGATACGCTGTGTGACGGGCCGGAGGAGGGCATAGGCGCTCGCCGCCACCGGCCCGGAATACACATAGCCCGCATGGGGCACAACCAACACCTTGGGTGTAGACCCTTCCGGGCACCCGGTTACGCGGCTCAATAGTTTATCTAACTCACCCGTAAGCTCATCGGCCTGAGCAGGATAAAAGCTGCCGGCAACCGTCGGTGGACGAATAGTAAGCATGAAATCTATTTAAACACACTCATTTCCAGGGTTTAGTCATAATGGGGGCGCGCAATGTATCTATCAAGGCCAAAATCCAATTCCACCAGCCGGAAGTGCCTATACGGATCTCCGTAATCACATGGTACGTGCCAGCATCGTGCGCAGTTCCTTCAAACCGCGGGTATTCAAGACATCGCTCTTCTCCAGCCAGCCGCGGCGCGCCTGACCTACGGCATAGCGCAGATTATCGAATTGATGGACGCTGTGGGCGTCGGAGTTGATCGCCACGAGTACGCCTTCCTCCTTGGCCATCTGCGCGTAGATGTCGAACAAATCGAGCCGTTCCGGATGGGCGTTGATCTCGAGGAAACAGCCGCGCTCACGAGCATGGCGAATGATGCGCAACATGTCCGCGTCATAAGGTTCGCGCTCCTGAATGAGCCGCCCCGTCGGGTGCGCGAGAATGGAAAAATGCGGATGATCCATGGCCTTGAGGATGCGCGTCGTCTGTTTGTCACGTGATAGGTCAAAGCGGCTGTGCACCGCCGCCACCACGATGTCGAGTTTCCCCAGCAGGTTATCCGGCAGGTCGAGATTCCCGTCTTCGAGTATATCCACCTCGATGCCCTTGAGCAGGGTGATGTCTTTAAGCTCCGCATTCAATCGGTCAATCTCATCCATCTGTGCGAGCAGGCGCTGCGGGGTAAGACCGCGCGCCACGGTGAGACGCCGGGAATGTTCGGTGATGGCGAGATAGTCAAAGCCGCGCGCCTGGGCGGCGAGCGCCATCTCGCGCAGGCTGTTATGGCCGTCTGTCGCCTTGGTGTGTGCGTGCAGATCGCCGCGCAAATGGGCGAGCTCTACGAGCCGGGGCAGGCGGTGCGCCCGGGCTGCCTCAATCTCGCCGCGGTTCTCCCGGAGTTCGGGCTCAATGTAGGGCAGACCCACGGCGGCGTAGACGGACTCTTCTGTCTCACCGGCGATCCGCTTCTTGCCGCGGAACACGCCGTACTCATTGATCTTGAGTCCCATATCCTGACCCAGCTTGCGTACCGTGATGTTATGTGACTTGCTCCCGGTAAAATAGTGCAGCGCGGCGCCGTAAGATTCCTCGGCGACCACCCTGATGTCCACCTGCAATTTCGCGCGCAGCACCACCGTGGCGCGGGTAGGGCCTTGGGAAAGGACCTCCGCTACTTCATCGTAGTGAATGAACCGTTCCATGACAGGGCTGTCGCGACTCGCCGTGACCAGAATATCCAGATCGCCGACAGTCTCCTGATAACGGCGGTAACTGCCGGCCACGATGACTTGTTTGACGCCGCGTACGCCCTTGAGATACGCCACCAGCGGCTCGGCGTATTGAGCGGCGACAGCGAGCTTGAAGCGTTTGCTTACGCCGGTTTGGGCCTCGATGGCCTGTAGTATTTTCGCCTCGGTCGTCTCGCCGAAGCCGTGCAACCTGCGGATGCGTCCGTCGCGCGCGGCGCGTGCGAGCTGCTCCACCGTGCGGATGTCGAGTTCATGATAAAGGGCCTTGACTTTTTTCGGGCCGAGACCGGGAAGCTTGAGAAGCTCGATGAGCGCCGCAGGAGTATGTTTGCGCTGTTTGCGCAGAAAGGCAGAACCCCCGGTAGTGACGATCTCCTGTATCTTTGCCGCGAGATCCTCACCGATGCCGGGGAGCTGGGTAAGATCTTCGCTGCCGGCGACCATGTCGGTCAATTCGCGGCGCAGATCCCGGATGACACGCGCGGCATTACGGTAGGCGCGCACCCTGAAAGGGTTGGCCTCCTCAATCTCCAGGAGGTCGGCGATTTCCTCGAAGATCGCGGCGATGTCGGCGTTGTGAACCATCACGAACGGCCTGTCATCTTAAAGGGTAAGCGGGACGCAATCGGGTCATGGCATAGTGATCATGCCTTTTTCTTTCGCTCCATCGCCTGCTCGCGCGATATGAGCTTGGCAAGCTCCACCATCTCTTCAGACAACAGCCCGATGATGTCATCCACCGCGAGTATGCCCACAAGGGCGCCCTTGGCGTTGACCACAGGCAGCCGCCGCACCCCTTTGGCGCGCATCAGTTGAATGGTTTCGTAAATGCCATCCGACTCGCGCGCCGTGACGAGATCGAAGCTCATGATATCGCCGACCGCCACCTGTTCCAGGTCCAACTCTTTTGCAATGATTTCTATGACTATATCCCGGTCCGTCACTATGCCCACCGGTATGCGCACACCGTCTTTTTCGTCAACAACCACCACATCTCCCACGTGATGCTCGCGCATGAGACGGGCCGCCTCCCGGATAGAGTTACTTCGGGTAGTGAACACGACATCTCGATTGCAAAGCTCGCCTATCGGCATATCACATCCTCCTTTTGGAATAGCTTCTTCATTATCTCTCTCATAAATGCGGGAAGATCCGAGGGCTGTCTGGACGTAACAAGGTTTCCGTCTACGACTACGTCCCGATCTTCATAGAGGGCTCCAGCCTTGCGTAGTTCATCGGCTACAGTCTTGTAACAAGTGGCGTGCCGTTTCTCAAGCACGCCTGCCGAGGCCAAAATCTGCGGCCCGTGGCAAATCGCGGCAACCGGCTTGTCCCTAAGGAAAAAGAATTTCACAATTTCACGCGCATCCAGGTTGTCTCGGATGGACTGAGGCGCTTTTCCGCCCGGAAGCAGTAGCAGATCGTAGTTATCAGGCTGGACCTCTGGGAAAGCTAAATTTGCCTCTACGACATAGCCGTGCTTACCCATCAGGTTGCCTTTTTTCAGGGACGCAACGTCCACCTCAGCCCCCGCTTCTTTCAGCCTGTAATAGGGGAAAAGGAGCTCACTGTCTTCGAAATTATCGGCGCTGATGATCAATGCCTTCATAAACATGATCTTATCCAAGTATGGTTCCACCTTAGAGTTAGTAGTGAAAGAAGACATTGATCTCCATCAAGGAATTAGTAAATTGGTGTTGCGGAATTGCGAGGACGCAGCGTCGAAAATTGATGATAGAAGTAGCGCGCTGATCGTGAATTACTTGATCTATATCGAGAAATCATAGCATTAGAATTGTTCCATCTTTCCTTTACGAATTTTTTTATAACCAAGCGGCAAAAAACAGTTGCAAGCTCAAAAAAACTCATTTAGTCTCTAACCCATGTCGCATCGTTTGTGGCAGTAAAAAACAAGGCTGACCTACTCCCCGTCACCTTGCTCACACACACATCGCTGCATCCTAAAACTGTCCCAGGACTCCTGGACAGCTTGTCAAACTGGCCCAAGACCAGCCTTTTTTGAGTCCTCAGATTTTTTGTTGCGTTGCGTGATCTGTAGCTCAAACAGCTTCACGCTGTAATCATCCTGTAACGGTGCATGGCGCAAGATGTACATGGAGGTTGCAAACATGCTGAAGCAATCCGTAAACGAGCCCCGCGAGTCCAATGGCTATCACGGCGATGAAAGCAGCCGCTGCGCGATCACGCTGAACGATTATGGTCTGATCTTATATTGCGACGCCGCTGTCGAGCGCATGTTTGGCTATCACTGTAGTGACTTAACAGGCACTCACATCTCGGTTTTATTGCCGGAACTGGCCCGCACGGAACTCATATCCGGTGTCAACATTGACTCCCGCCTGGCATTCCTGTGCCGCTGCGGAAAGGTATTTAACGCCGCGCAGGAGGACGGCAAACTTTTCCCGGCAAAGTTATCCATCACCAAGATCGGCGATACAGACAGCCGGAAGATCCTGCTGAACATCTTTGATTCAAGGAGTAGGGAACATGCTAACGCCGTGGACGGCCTTTGAACACGTCGCGGATTGTGTCGTGGTGACGGATATACATGGTCATGTCAAAAGAGACCACATCCAGGAGATGCACCTTGCAAACAGAGCAGCCGGTCAATCTGAATCCCTGTCCCGTCCGGCGTGAGTCTGAGCGATTTGCCCGTCCTGAAAATGATGGGGGCGGGGCAGGAACACGCGGTGAGCAAATATAAGCTCAACTCAGGTGTTGAGGTAATTCGTTCTCTCCCATATGCATGAGATCTTTGCCTATGGTCTTCTCCACGAGCGCCGACGTGT